>NZ_JBHVET010000020.1:0-29561 GCF_042802135.1 Kitasatospora sp. NPDC057512 | reverse complement strand
GCCGCCGCGATCTGGCACAACTGGAACACCGGCGCCGCGATCAAGCGCTCACTCATCGCCTATGACCACTGAGGACATCGGACTCATTCATCTAGGGCCTACCTGGGATCGAGATCACGTTGCGGGGAGAACACGTGACAGGAGTTTTCCGGGTCAGCGCCTCGATCGCCGCAGACTCGCAGGTCAGCGGGGCGGAAACGCAGGCTCCAGGTGGCCACAGGGCACAATGAGGGCACTTCGGCGGGGACAACCGCCACCGACGACCCTCGTTGTGCCCTTGCCGAGTAGGGCTGACTTCTGACCGGCGGTGCGGGCACCAAATCGGTCATCGACACCTCAGTCGATTCCGCGTCGCGCCCGGAACCCGTCAGTACTTTGCGTCTGCCAACGCCGCAGCCGCGCTCCGGATGTCACCGGCAGCCGACCTCAACGACGACGGCAGATCAGCCAACCGCGAGAGGGCGCTGGCGGCATTCGCGAGCAGTGGGGCATTGTCCTGAAGGTGGCGCAGGTCACGGCTGGCCTCATGCAGCCAGGGGGCATTGTCCTGAAGGTGCTGGAGCCCGTTGCTCGCCTCGTGAAGCATCCAAGCCGCGTCCTCGGAGACCGCCAGCCGGCTGCCGCGCAGCACCTCCAGGTCCGACCTGAGGACCTTCATCAGGGACGCCAGTTCAGGCATCTCCTTTGCGATGCTCCCCAGAAGGGGACCGATCCGCTCGACGTACGCTTCCTGCGCTTCGTAAATCATCTCCACTAGCCGCGCCTCGGTCAGACCGCTCAGTCCCGCCAGGGCGTCTCGTCCGTCCGCCTCACGAACGCGCTTCCACTCCTCCAGGATCTCCACGGTGTAGTTCTCTCCGCCTGCCCCGTCGACCCGCTTGTGGTGCACGTTGCACAGCAGCAACAAGTTGGCGAAGCTGTTCCTCTGCTCCAGGGTCCACGTCGCGTCGAACCGCTTCCCCTCCGGCTTGAGGGCTCGGATGTGCGCGATGTCGAGATTCAGCATCGGCTCCCCGTCGATGACGCGTACGGTCGGAGCCCCGCAGCGCGGCGCGTAGCACCCACCTCGGGCCAGGGTCATCAGCGCGGCCACGGTGGCGTTGCTGTAGTTCCGACGCAGCTGCTCGGCCATGGCAGTCCTCCTCGTCGAGTTGAACACTCCATCTCGTACGGTAGAGGACGCAACTGACAACGCACCCTGAGATAAAGCCAGTTGGCCCCAAGGACTTACGTTCGAGGAATGACCCCACGGTGCACGACGGCTCTGTGGTAGATGGTGCACGTCTAAACGCCGGCCGCCCGCTGCGTGGCTGACGTGCCTACCGTGAGAGCGCCATCCCACAACTCAACGCCTTGGCCCAGGGAAGCACATTGAGGGCGCGCTACTGAAGACAGCCTCGATCGCCGCCCTCGTTGTGTCCTCCTCGTCCGGCCACAGGTGCGTGTAGGTGTTGAGCGTGATCGAGGGCTTGGCGTGGCCGAGCCGCTTCTGCACCGTCTTGACGCTCTCCCGGTGCTTGATCAGCACCGAGGCGTAGAAGTGCCGGAGGTCGTGCATCGTCGCGTCGTCCGACACCTGGCGGAGCGTCGGCTCCGCACCATCCGGCCGGCCGCGGCGCTCCCAGCTCTTGAACGCAACCTCGTGCTGCTTCAGGAGGGCCTTGTCGGCGACCCGCCCGAGGTTCTCCCAGACCGACGACCAGGCCGCGCGGCGGATCGCCTCGCCTCGCTCGTTGGTGAACACGAGCAACGCCTTCCGGCGCCGGCGGCCAGCACACCGAGCAGGGCGTCTTCGACCGCATCCGCTGGGGCTTCATCCGCTACATCCTCGGCTACCGCCGCCAGATGCGGCCCAAGGTCCGCGCGCTGATCGCCGAGCACGCCGGCCACGCCCGCGTCGTCACCCTCACCAGCCGCCGGGCCGCCCGCCGGTTCGTCGCCACCGTGCCCCGGCAGACATGACCTGACCCACTTCGCACCGGGAAGGCTCCACCTGTCCATGACCGCCAACCCGTTCCTCGACGCTGCCCGCGTCCGCCACGACCTGTACGCCGACGCGGGCCGCATCACCCAGCGCACCAGCGCCCTCGCCCGCGCCAAGACCGCGGGCCCCCACCCTGCCAACGTCATCGCCGACATCGCCGCCAGCGGCCTGCACGGCACCGTCCTCGACATCGGCTGCGGACGCGGCACCACCACCCTCGCCCTCGCCGAACGGCTCACCCCGCCCAAGCTCATCGCCTTCGACCAGTCCGCCGCCCTCCTCGCCGAAGCCGAGAGCAGGCTCGCCGGACACACAGGCGTGAAGATCATGCGAGGCGACTTCCACGCCATCGCCCTACCCAACTCCTCGGTGGCGGTGGCCACGGCTGCCTTCTGCCTCTACCACTCGGCCCGGCCCGCCGCGGAGGTCGCGGAGGTCGCCCGCTGTCTGGCCCCCGGCGGCCTGTCGATCACGGTCACCAAGTCCGCCGACAGCTACCGGGCTCTGGACGAGGTGATCGCCGCCAGCGGCCTGGACCCTGAGGCCGCGAGCCGGCCGAGCCTGTACGAGACCTTCCACAGCCACAACCAGGCCGACATCGTCGCCACCTGCCTCGATGTGCAGCAGGTCATCCACCACGAACACCGCTTCCGCTTCACCGACGCCGACCACATCGCCGCCTACGCGGCCACCAACCCCAAGTACCAACTCCCGCACGACCCCGCCGAGATCGCCCGACGGCTGCGGGACACCGTCGGCGACGGACCGCTGGAGACCACCTCCACCGTCACCTACGTCGTGGCCGCCCGCCGATGAGGACCTTCACCAAGACCTACACGGACCCCCAGCTCCAACAGCGCACCCTGGCCCACCACCGGTGGATCGCCCACACCAACCCCGACGTGCGCATCCCCGAAGTCGTCCAAGTCCGCCCCACCGCCATCGACTTCGAACACCTCGAAGGCCACCACGGCACCGCCGACGACCTGCTGACCCTGGCCAGCCTCCTCGGCCACCAGCACACCACCGCCCACACCCGCGACCTGCACGCCGCCCGCCTGGACGCGTCCCACACCAGCGGCGACGTCACCATCGCCGGCTTCGCCGACAGCCGCCGCGAACGCCTCCACCAGCTCCTGGGCACCGGCACCGTACCGGGCTCGGCCCTGGCCCGTGAGGCGATCGACGGCTGGCTGGAACGGGCCGCGACGATGCCCGCCGCCTTCTACAAGGACGCCAACCCCCGCAACTTCCTCATCACCGACACCAGGGTCGTCATCATCGACTTCGACTCCCTCACCCTCGCCCCCTTCGGCTACGACCTCGCCAAGATCGTCGTCACCACTGCCATGACCACCGGCCCACTACCCGAGGCCACCATCCGCCAGGCCGTAGCCGCCTACAACCGCCACCCCAGGCAGCACGGTCTTCCCGGATGCTCTCGGCGCGAGTTCGCCGCGTGGTGCGAGTTCCACCACATCCTCACCACGCCCTACCACGGCACCAACGGCTACCAGTTCAGCTGGCACACGATCAGGCCTGCCTGGACCATCGACGTCCTCCGGCAGTTCGACAAGGAGTCCGCATCGTGACGACCAACAGCGTGATGAACAGCCGCAACGCGGTCTGCGTGATCATCCACGACAAGGACACCGACACGATCGCCGCCCTGCACTACGCCGCCCGCAACTGGTCCCCGCACCCCGCCTGGACCGTCCCCGGCGGCAAGGCCGAGCCCGGCGAACCTCTCGACCAGGCCGCCGCCCGCGAACTCAAGGAGGAGACCGGACTGCTCGTCGACCCGGCCGACCTCGAACTCGTCCACGTCATCCACGTCGAACAGGGCTGGGACCAGGTCGGCCAGTTCGTCCTCTTCGTCTTCGCCACCGACAAGTGGGCCGGCGGCCTCACCAACACCGAACCCGACAAGCACCTCACCGCCCAGTGGCTACCTGCGGACCGCCTCCCCGAGCCCGCATTCCCCACGGCCGCACAAGCACTCGGCGCCTACCGCGCTGGCGGTCCCGCCTTCTCGCGCTACGGCTGGGAGCCGATAACAGCGTAACGACGCACACGGGTGGGCTCGTCGAATGGCAATCTCGACGAGCCCACTCACCCCCGAGCCTCGGGTGCCTCCCGCTTAGTTGCTCACTCGCCTGAAGGTGGAGAAGTCCGCCTCGACTCGGTGTCCGTATAGCCGACCTAAGCCGTGCTGGCCGAACCGCGGGCCATGTCGGCTGGCTGGGAGTCGTTTGATTCGGAACTCTCAGAGGGCGTCTGCTGGGCCACCGACTGGTTCCGGTCCGCCCCGTCACTCGAAGCCACCTGGGGCGCTGGCGTGGAGTCACCGTTGCGTACTGATCTGAGGGTCGCGGTGAGCCGGAGGGCTTCGGCCAGCCCATACCGGTAAGCCAGGAAGAGGAAGGCCACGAGCGGCACAGAAAGAGTGGCAAGTGGCGCGTCCACGTATGCCGGCAAGCCGAGGTAGCCGATCCCCCATGCTATTAGGGCGGTCAGAACCAGAGCCATCATGGCGGCAACAGCCAGCCTTCGCCCGTCGGTTCGGTCCGGTGATTCCGGAGCCGCTGGAGGGAGTTCCGGTGGCTGCCCAATTGGCCCGAGAAGATTGGTAAACCGTCCATCCGCGGTCTGGTGAGCTATCGCAGCGGCGTAGACGGCCAAGGACGCGGTCGCGCGCTCACGATCTGGCAGCAGCTCGTCGGCGGTGCGTTCAAGCAGAGCGGCGACCCTACGCGCATGCTCTCGCGTCGCGGCGCGGGTTGCGCTGCGAGAACCGTAGTCGCTGGCCGCGTGACCAGATCCGTCCACTACTGCTTGGCCGAGCATTTCGGCCTTCTTACTGAGCTCTGCTGCCGCGTCATGACCACCGAGAAGCCAGACCTGCCCACATGCGCCAAGTACCTCCAGCGCCGGTATCAGCGCCTGGTAGCAAGACTGCACCCGGACTCCCGTTCTGGCATTCCTCGTCACCGAGGCCGCCCAGAGGACGAGAGAAAAGATCAGGACCACGAGCCCGACCGATACCTTCTCGTGGTGAGTCGGACACGCAGCTAGGTTGCCCCCGTCGCTCGGCAGTAACCCACCAGCAGTACACGCCCCTTTCCACCCTGCGAATACCGCAGAAAGGAAGATCAGGTCGAAGAGTCCGATCACTAACAGGGCCGCGAAGCCAAGGCCTCCGTCGTACTTGAGAGCACGTCGAAGCAGATCGAGATCGAGCGGAGTGGACAGCAGTGGCGATGATCGGGCGGCGTCGCCAACTCGTCTCTCGACGAATCGATGGTGCAAACGTCGCAGTGGACGCCACAGTGGCGGGGGCACCACCGCAGATGTGGACGGACCAATCGGCATGCTGATCAGCATGCCGGATCTGGCTGCACGACATCTGCTGATCGCGTATCTTCCGTGCTGATGCGCCCAACACCTGGAATCGGACCGGGGGCTGATCCGACAGACTTCCTCGGCTGAGGCGTTGGAGTCCGAGCCAGGTCCACCACCACACCACCCCTCAGCGCCCGATGGTCACCCGCTTTGCTGGCGGCCATCGCCGCCATGGCGGCTCTCTACCCCGCAAGGTCGCAGCCCGCACCACCCATGCTCCGGGACCGCACGCCGGACGCTGGCCCACTCTCGGCGCCGCTGAACCCCAGGCCCGGTCCCGGCTTCTGGCTTACGCCCGGTTTGTCAGAGCTGGCGGATAGCCTCATGCGGGCATATGTCGGAAGGAGCCGGACTTGGCCGAGTTCAAAATCAACCAGCGCGGGATCGATCAAATGATGCGCGAGATCCAGAAGGGCGTGAACCGCTCGGCACGGCGTAATCCGATTCGAGTCCCGGTCGGTACAAGCCCGTCCAACACTCTGAGTACGCACGCGTCCAGCGGGACCGAGGAAGACACGTACCTGTCCAAAGCTCTGCTGTGGCTGGACGATCCGACAGAACGGCGGCGCGGAGGCTTCCGAGACCTGCTGGACTTCATCGAGTTGGAGCACCTTCCGAGGGAAGACGCCGCCGGAATCGCGCTCCAGCTGGAGCAGCACGGCCTGGCCCAGATCCTCCGCACCTGGACTGAAGACCAGACCACGGTTCGGCTGACGGACGCGGGTCGGGTTGAAGTTCGGCAGTTGAGGAAGCTCGCTGATGACAAAGTCGCCCGCGCCAACTACGCCTCCGACGCTGTCCTGCGGTGGCTGTACGACCAGGGTGCCCCAGTGGAGCCCAGCCAGTTCGCTGGTACCCGGACCGCGTTCTTCGCCGGCACCACTCTCACTGCCGCCGAGATCACGGAGGCCGCCGTCGAACTCCGCGCACACGGTCTGGTGAACCGCGAGACCGACTCGGAAGACACCAACTCGTACCGGCTGTGGATCACCGTGGCTGGCACCGCCTGCGTCCGCGGCGGCCACACCGTAAGGAGCTACATGGACAGCCAGAACACCACCTCCACGACGACCAACTACCACGGCACGGTCATCCAGGGCGGAGTCAGTGGCGGCGTCGTCTCCACCGGCGACCACAACACGATCAACGTGGGCAACGGGATCGACGCTCAGGCCCTTGCTGGCCTGGTTCAGGGCCTGCGCGATGTCACCCCGCAGCTCGGCCTCAACTCGGTAGATGCCGAGGACTATGCAGCCGAGGTCGAAGCCCTAGAACGTGACGGCCACGACCCCGCGCAGGGCGGTCGAATCTGGCGCAGGATCATGCGCCTGGCCAGCTCCGAGCTCGCAACCACCATCGCCACCGGCGCCGGCCAACAGCTCCTCGAACTCGGCGCACGCCTGTACAGCTGACCTATCAGCGCAGAAGTTGGCCCTCCAACGCAGAGCACCGACCAGTGGGTGGTCGGTGCTCTGCCATATCGGCGACTACAGGCAGCAACGCGTCAACGGCGCCAACGTTCCCAAGCCCAGGCAGCCGTCGCCACGACCACAGCTCCCAATAGCTGTTCGGCTCGGTTGCCCGCGCCTGCGGCGTAACCAGCGGTGTATGCCGCCGCGACAGCAGCAGCCAGGACTTCAAGTCGGGGCGGCCTGTGGCTCTTGCCACGGATTGCGCGCATACTGGACATGGTCTTCTCCCTCGTTCGGTGGGGTAGGGCCAACCGCCGGAGCCCGGAGATCTGTGGAAGGTGATACGGGCCCGGCGGAAGTCTTTTCGGTCCTCAAGCGATGCTGCGGCTACTCTGCGGCATCTTCACCGAGTTCACCGCTGACGAGTTCACCCAGCTGAGCCATCAACTCAAGGCGCTCGCCCTCAGGCAACTGCTCATAGAGGAACCAAGCGTTGTCGGCTGCAGTGCCAGGGCGTCGACCCATCGCCATCCAAGCGAGCACAAGTGCTCGATCCCGGCTCGAGAGCGCTTCGAGGGCCTGCCAAACACCCCTCCGGCCCACCGACTGCACGCCTTGATCGGTGGCGAGCGCGTTTCTGGGGGCTTCGGACCGACGAGGAACCGATCGTCGACCGGCAGCACGAACCGCCGGATCCCAGACTTCCGCCCCGGCACGCGCGAAGAGCCTCTCCTTGGCGTCCAGAGAAACCTGGGTCCGGCTGGTCTCGATCTCCCAGCCGTCATCCCTCAGGTCCCGCAGGCGACGGTCGACCTGCGCTGCGCCCGGGAAGGCAGCACGAACCTGCTCAAGCGTGAACACGTTCCCTTCGCCCACCTCGTCCAGTAGCCACAGAGCCACGCGAACCTTGGTGCCGATCTTGGGGTCGGTCCAGCTCGGCCGCGAGAGCGATACATCCGCCACTCCCAACTCACCCCTCGATGTCGTGCCCTACTGGGCCGCCCTGCGATCAACATCGCGACAGTACCACGAATCGGCATCGCTAGGCAGCTTTAGGCAGGAATCGGCAATCCGCGTAGCTGCCGACAGCTGCCAGATTCGCCGACGTTCCGGTGCGGAGTGCTTGGAGAGCTCGGGGTTCGTCCACCTGGGGCACGCACGTAGGCTCGGCTGATCAAGCCCCGGATGATCGCGAAAGGGAGCCCATGAGCGAGGAGACCAGCACGACCTCAGAGACCCAACAGCGAATAGACGCGGTACGGGCCATGATGACCGAAGACCTCTTCGAGGAGATGCTGAAGGAGAAGGCCGGGATCGATGCGGCCGATCTGGCCACCGTGCTCAACGTCGTCGCGATCGGCATTACGGGCAGTTCCTGGCGCAACAGCTGCATCGAGAACTGGCACGCCGAGGGACGTCTGTCGGACGGCGACATGCTCCGGATCAACAGTCACACGACCCATGGCGTACGGCAGAGGCTCCGGCGGTGGACCCGGGAACTCCGTGTGGTCGCGAGCACCAACGACGGTTTGGCTGAACTCACGGCGGAGGACGCCAACACCGTGGCCTACCGGATCTTCCGTTGGCTGACGAACCCGAAGCGGAAACTTCCGACCGGTACGACGCTCGGCGAACTGGCAGGAAGGCCCGAAGACCTTGAGGAGTATGTGGAGCACGCCGACCGAAGCCTCGGCGCGTTCGTCGGCCAGATGGAAGTCCGGGGCGTCCGCTACGGCCTGCTCTACACCGCCACCCACGGCGCGTTGGCCGGCAACCACTGGTGGGGGCATCCGGCCTGACCTGCACGAGTGCACCACTTCATGGCCGTACTCGACGACCCTGCGGATCGCCACTGGGGCCCGGACGGCGCGTGGCGCGAGCGACTGCTCCCGGAGCCGCCAGCCCTGCAGGAACGTCACACCCTTCGCGCGACGCTCCTGAGATCCCCCTGGGAGCTGGACAGCGTCACCGCCGACTGGATCGCTGACGCTGGCATCGGCTACCTGGCGCCCCACCGGGACGAGCCCCAAAGCCCCTGACAGGCGCTTTCCGCCAGACGCTACGCAGGGCACATCCAGGGCACATGGGGGCGGAAAACGGTGCCGACCAGTGAAAACTCCCGGCAAGAGTTTTCCCAGGTCAGCGCCGTGATCGGCAAGAAACAGCAGGTCAGGGCGGTGCTCGTGCAGTACGTGAACTACCGCTGACCCTCCGGTCGGCCGGTTCGACGGACGACGGCGCGGCCCTGCTCCCCGCTTCGGGGGCGGGGCCGTTCGCGTCGGCGGGCCGTTCGCGTCGGCGGGCCGGGGCGGGCGGCGGGGCCGACGGGCGGTGGGGTGCGGGGGCCGGGTCAGCCGGCCGACTCCGCCCAGCCGCCGGTGCTGCGGTGCCGGCCCAGGCCGACCGACTCGAACTCGTCCGCCCGGCCCTCCTCGGTGCGCGCGCCGATCCGTCGCAGGGCGTGGGAGATCGGGGTGCCGTCGACCGGGGCGGGCTCGAACTCGCCGATGGTGAGCGGGCCGAGGGCGACCGCGCCGTCCGCCCAGACGGCGGCGCGCTGGGTGCCGCTGCCGCCGAAGTACTCGGCCTCGACGCAGGCGATCGGGCCGGCCTTCGACCAGGCGGCCAGCCGGAGTTCGAAGCCGTCCGAGTGCCAGCCGAATCCGGCCCCGCCGCGGGGCTTGCGCACGCCGCCGTCCCCCTGGAGCGCGGCGAGGACGGCGGGGGTGACCGGGATCAGCGCCAGCCCCTGCGCCAAGGGCACCACCCGGGCCGCCGGAACCTCCGCGGCCGCCACCGTCAGAAGCTCCCGTGTTCCTATCAGCGCCTGGAGTTCGTAGGACATGGCGGACATGGTGTCCCACCGCACCGACAGTCGGCCCGGAATTTATGATTCCGTGCCCGGTCGGAGACCGTAGAGCAGGATGCGGGGGCCCGCGGAGCGGGCCGCGGCCGGTCCACGGGGCTCCGCTCGCGCCGTCGGCCGCGGCCCCTCCGGTCCTGTCGCCGGTCACCCGCTCGGGCGCCTGCGGCATGCGGCGGTCGCGGCGCCCCGGTGGACTGGCCGGGTACGGCCTCTCTCCCCGGCCCCTCCCCCGACTCCCGTGCGTCGGGCGCTCCCGGCCGGGGCCGTACGGAGGAGGACCGCATGCATGCGCCGGACAGACCCCCGCCGAACCGGACGGCCACCGCCGCCCCGGCCCGGGCGCTCCGCGGGCCGGGGCTCCGCGGGCCGGCCCGCGCCCTGCTCGGCCTCGTCCCGGCGCTCGCGCTCCGGCCGCCGGCAGGACCGACCGAACCGATCGCAACGGCAGTACCGGCAGGATCGATCACAACGGCAGGACCGGCCGCCGACCGGGGCCGCGGCGTCCCCCGCCAGGGAGCGGCGGAACCGCCGCCTCCGCGCCGGCCCGCCGGGGCTCCCCCGAGGGCTTCACCAACTCCTCCCGGAAGTGATGGAGTTGACGCGACGGAGGCTCAGCAGAGCCCGTCCGGCCCCAGAGGAGGAACCGCCGTGCCCCGCCCCTTCACCGTCCAGGACCACACCGCCCGGATGGCCCGTGCCACCGCCGAGGCGACCGCCGCCGGGTTGACCGGCCTGGTCGTCGCCCCCGGCCCCGACCTGGCCTACCTCTGCGGCTACTCGCCCACCGCGATCACCGAGCGGCTGACCGCCCTCGTGCTCGCGGCCGGACGCGAACCCACCCTGGTGGTGCCCAAGTTGGAGCGTCCGGACGCCGAGAAGGCGGTCGGCGCCCCGGCCGTCCGGCTGCTCGACTGGTCCGACGGCGAGGACCCGTTCGCCACCGCCGGCCCGCTGCTCGACCCGGCCGGACGGTACGGCGTCTCCGACAACACCTGGGCCCTGCACCTGCTCGGCTTCCAGGCCGCGCTGCCCGGCGTCTCCTTCACCTCGCTCACCGACAGCCTGCCGATGCTGCGCGCCGTCAAGGACACCGAGGAGCTGGAGCGGCTGGCCTCGGCCGGCGGCGCGGCGGACGCCGCCTACCGGGGCATCCTGGAGGTCGCCTTCGCCGGCCGCCGGGAGGCCGACGTGGCCGCCGACCTCGGCGCGCTGCTCATCCAGTACGGGCACAGCCAGGTCGACTTCACCGTGGTCGGCTCCGGTCCGAACGGCGCCGACCCGCACCACGAGGCCGGTGAGCGGGTCATCCGTACGGGTGACACGGTGGTGCTGGACTTCGGCGGTCTCAAGGACGGCTACGGCTCCGACACCACCCGGACCGTGCACGTCGGCCCGGACGTCCCGGACGAGGTGCGGACGGTGCACGAGCTGGTCCGGCGGGCCCAGCAGGCCGCCTTCGAGGCGGTCCGGCCCGGCGTCGGCTGCCAGGAGATCGACCGGATCGCCCGCCGGGTGATCACCGAGGGCGGGTACGGCGAGTACTTCATCCACCGCACCGGCCACGGCATCGGCACCACCACGCACGAACCTCCGTACCTGGTCGAGGGCGAGGAGCGGCCGCTGGTGCCCGGCATGTGCTTCTCCATCGAGCCCGGGATCTACCTGCCCGGCCGGTTCGGGGTGCGGATCGAGGACATCGTCACCGTCACCCCGGCCGGCGGCCGCCGCTTCAACAACACCCCGCACGAGCTGGGCATCGTGGCCTGAGGCCGCCCGACGGTGCCGGAAGGCGTCCGACGGTGTCCGCAGGTGCCCGAAGGCGCCTTCCGGCGCCTGACCGTGTGTCGAACCGGGTGACGACCGGGTCGGACGTTCTTACGATCCGGTCATATTTCACCCAGAGACCTCCAAGTTTGGGTTGCTAGTTTCAGTGCGCATGACCAAGACCCTCTCCCCGGCCCCGCACGACGTGCGGGCCGGGCAGCCGCGCCCGGTGCCTCCGCCCCGCCCCCGCGTGACGGGCTGGTCGAGACTCCGGTGGCTGGCCTGGCCGCTCTATCTGACGTGCCTCCTCTGGTTCCTGCGCACCGAGGGCATCCCCGCGGCCAACGACGTGCTGTTCCTCTGGCTGATCGCCGCCCTGCTGACCGGCGCCGTGCACAGCGGGCACGGCCCCCGCGGCTTCCTCCTGGTCCTGCGCGACTGGGTCCCGGTGATGGCCGTGGTGTGGACGTACTCGCTGCTGCGCGGCTACGGCGCGCACACCCCGTGGGCCCCGCACTGGCTGCCGCAGCTGCGCTTCGACGAGGTGCTCGGCTTCGGCGAGACCTGGACCGTCCGGCTCCAGCACGCCCTCTACACCGCCGGCTCGCCGCACTGGTACGACTACGCCGCGGTGGCCGTCTACCTCTCGCACTTCTTCGTCGTCTTCCTGCTGCTCGCGGTGCTCTGGCGGCGCGCCCACCACCGCTTCCGCCAGCTGCTCGCCGCCTACCTGACGCTCACCTTCGCGGGCTTCGCCACCTACCTCCTCTACCCGGCCGACCCGCCGTGGCTGGTCGCCCAGGAGGGCAACCTGCCGCACCTGTCCCGGGTGGTCTGGGAGGTGATCTCGGTGAGCGGGCTGCCGCAGGCCGACTCGCTGCTGGAGAACGGCAGTCAGTTCGCCAACGACGTCGCCGCGATGCCCTCGCTGCACTCCGCCTACCCGGCGATGCTGCTGTTCTTCTTCTGGCCCACCGCCAAGCGCTGGCTGCGGGCGGTGCTGGTCGCCTACCCGCTCGCGATGACCTTCACCCTGGTGTACGGCGCGGAGCACTTCATCATCGACGTCTTCGTCGGCTGGGCGTACGCGGCCGCGGTGGTGTTCGGCCTGCGCCGGCTGCGCGACCGCCTGGCGACCAGGGCTTCGGCCCCGGTCGCGGTCCGTCCGGAGGCCACGGCCGAGGGCGCCGCCCAGGCCCCGGTCCGTACGGAGGCAACGGCCGAGGACGCGACCAAGGCCCCGGCCAAGGGCACGGCCCGGACGGAGGCCCCCGCCAAGGGCACGGCAGACTTGGCCGGGTGAATCCGAGCGCACCGATGAAGCCCACCGCCGAGCAGCTGCTGGCCGCCAAGGACAGCACCATCCCGGACGTCTCCGGACCCGGGCTGCGGGTGCTGTTCTGCGGCATCAACCCGGGCCTGTGGTCCGGTGCCACCGGCCACCACTTCGCCCGCCCGGGCAACCGCTTCTGGCCCGCCCTGCACCGCTCCGGCTTCACCGGGCGCCAGTACCGCCCGGACGAGCAGCGGGAGTTGCTCGCGCTCGGGCTGGGCATCACCAACGTCGCCCCGCGCGCCACCGCCAAGGCGGACGAGCTGACCGCCGAGGAGCTGCGCGAGGGCGGCGCCGCGCTGCGCGAGCGGGTGCTGCGGCTGCGCCCGCGCGTCCTGGCCGTGCTCGGCATCGGCGCCTACCGGACGGCCTTCGGGCAGCGCCGGGCCCCGCTCGGGCGGCAGCCGGAGGGCATCGGCGACACCGAGGTGTGGGTGCTGCCGAACCCCAGTGGCCTCAACGCCCACTACACCCTGGACGGGCTGGCCGAGGAGTTCCGCAGGCTCCGGGAGGCCGTCGGGGGCTGAGAGGCCGTCGGGGACTGAGCGGCCGCCGGGGCCGGGGCCGTCACCGGGGTCCGGGTAGCCGTCGCGGCCGACCCTGCCGCCGAGGGCCGGGCCGCCACCAGCCCGGCCGGCAGCGGCAGTTCGCGCAGTTCGCGGATCAGCGCCCGGACGGCGGGCGTCCCGGCCAGCTCGGGCGTGGTGACGTACCCGACGGAGCGGCTGGGCGGCCGCGGCCCGAGGTCGGTGACGGCGAGGCCGGGCGGGGCGCCGAGCAGGGTGGTCCGGGGCATGATCGCCATGCCGAGGCCCTGGGCGACCAGCGAGACGGCCACCGTGTCGTCCTCCACGTCCACGGTCGCGGGCGGGATCCAGTCCTGCCGCTGCCACCAGTCCCGGGTGTACGAGCCGCAGTTCTCGTCCCAGTCGACCAACGGGAGCTCGCGCGGCGCCGGGTGGCCCTGCGGGTGCGCGAGCGCGTACGACTCCTCGTACAGTCGCACCGCGACCAGGCCCGGGACGGGCGGCGGGCCGCCCGCGTCGAGCGTCGCCAGCCCGAGGTCGGCGCGCCCGTCGGCGACCTCCCCGGCGCTGCCCCGGCCGAGTTCCCGGACGATCCGGACGCGGGTGCCGAGCCCGGGGTGGCGCTCGGCGAGCCGGGCCAGGACGGGCGGCAGCAGGTGGGCGGCGGCGCTGCGGAAGGCGGCGATCCGCAGGGTGCCGGTCAGCGGCCCGTCGGCTCCCGCGCCACGCACCTCGGGGCCCATCGCGTCCAGCAGCCGCAGGATCCGGCGGGCGTACGCCACCGCCCGCGCGCCGCCCTCGGTGGGGCGTGCGCCGTGGCGCCCGCGGTCGAAGAGCACCGTGCCCAGCTTCCGCTCGCAGGCGCGGACGGCGTGCGAGACGGCGGACTGGGTGGTGCCCAGGCGTGCGGCGGCCGCCGTGAAGCTCCGCTCCTCCTCGACGGCGACCAGGGTCCGCAGCTCGTGCGGGGCGAGATCGGTCATGCGCCCGAATCTAGTCCGTGGGCCCGCGATCCATCGATCCCGCTCATGGACGGGCCCGTTCCATCGACCGCCACCCCTGCCCGACCGCTCCCGGGCTTCCTACGGTGATCACGTCCCGCCCGCCCCCCGCGCACCTGGAGCAGCCCCGATGTCCCGTCCCACCGCCCGCGCCGTCCACCTGGTCGCCCGCCCCGACGGCGCGCCGACCGCCGCGGACTTCGCCTTCGTCGACGAGACCGTCCCGGCCCTCGCGGCGGGCGAGGCCCTCGTCGAGAACCTCTACCAGTCCGTCGACCCGTACATGCGCGAGGAGATGGAGGAGGGCGGCTGGGCGCTGCACGCCCCGCTGGAGGGCCGCACCCTCGGCCGGGTGGTGGAGTCCCGGGCCGACGCCCTGCCGGTCGGGGCGCTGGTCCAGCACCGCCAGGCCTGGCGCACCCTCTCGGTGGTCACCGCCGAACGGGCGAGCCTGCTCCCCGACCTCGCCGGCGTCCCGCTCAGCGCCCACCTGTCGGTGCTCGGCGGCACCGGCCTGTCCGCCTGGGTCGCGCTGACCAGGATCGCCCGGCTCCAGCCCGGCGAGACGCTCTTCGTCTCGGCGGCCGCGGGCGGCGTCGGCACCGCCACCGGACAGCTCGCCCGCCTGCTCGGCGCCGGACGGATCGTCGGCAGCACCGGCTCCGCCGCCAAGGCCGCCCGCCTCACCGAGCGGCTCGGCTTCGACGCCGCCTTCGACTACCACGACGGCCCGATCGCGGACCGGCTGCGCGAGGCCGCTCCGGAGGGGCTGCACGTCTACCTGGACAACGTCGGCGGCGACCACCTGGAGGCCGCCATCGGCGCCCTGCGCGAGCGCGGCCGGATCGCCTGGTGCGGCGCGGTCGCCCAGTACAACCGGCTCGGGAACCCGCCGGCCGCGCCGCGCAACCTGTTCGACGTGGTCGGGAAGAGCCTGCGGCTGGAGGGCTTCCTGGTCCGCGACCACCTCGACGCCCGGCCGGAGCTGTACGACTTCCTCGTCCCGCACCTGCGCTCGGGCGCCGTCGTCCCGGACGAGACCGTCGTGGACGGCTTCGACCGGGTGGTGGACGCCTTCCTCGGCATGCTGCGCGGCGAGAACACCGGCAAGATGCTGGTCCGGATCGCCGACTGACGACTCCGCCGCCCCCGCCGCGACCGGCCACCCCATGCCCCCGCCACGACCGGCCACCCCGTGCCCCCGCCACGACGGACCACCGCGTGCCTCCGCCCCGGCGGCGCTCACCCGGGCCACGGCGGCACTCACCCGGGCCACGGCAGCACGGCCAGGTCGAGCGCGGCGAGCCGGGCCGGGTCGGCCACCACCTCGTAGCCGGCCACCAGGCCGTCCGCGACCGCCATCCGCAGCACCAGCCGCAGCCGCCCGTCCGGGGCGATCAGGATCCCGGGCACCCCGTCCACCAGGGCCACCGCACCGTAGCGGGCCCGGCGGCCGAACACCGTGGTCTCCCGGGCGACGGCCGTCGCGCCCCGGGCCACCAGGGCCCGGCCCGGTGGCAGCGCCGCGGGATCGGCCCGGCGCACCACGTCCGGCGCCAGGACGGCCAGCAGGTCGGCCAGGTCCCCGCCCCGGGCGGCGGCCAGGAAGGCCTCCACCACCCGCCGGTGCCCGGCCAGCGGCTCCGGGGGCAGCGCCGCCGTCCCGCGGACCCGCTGCCGGGCCCGGCTGGCCAGCTTCTTCGCGGCCACCGGGGTCCGCCCGACGATCGGCGCGATCTGGTCGAAGGGCACCGCGAAGCCGTCGTGCAGCACGAAGGCGACCCGCTCGGCCGGGCCCAGCCGGTCCAGCACCACGAGCAGTGCCCGGCCCACCGACTCGACCAGCAGCGCCTCCCGCTCCGGCTCCGGGCCGCCGCCCGCCGCCTCCGGCAGCGCCTCGTCGGCCGGCTCCTCGCGGCGCGCGGCGCGGGCCCGCAGCAGGTCCAGGCAGATCCGGGAGACCACCGTGGTCAGCCAGCCGGGCAGGTTGTCGATCTCCGCGGGGCCGGTGCGGACCAGCCGCAGCCAGGCCTCCTGCACGGCGTCCTCGGCCTCACCGGTCGAGCCGAGCATCCGCTGGGCGATCGCCCGCAGCCGGCCGCGCTCGGCCTCGAAGCGCTCCTCCGGCGCCTCGGCCCGCCACCCCGGAGCCGCTGCCGCCCCGGCCGCCGCTCCCGACATCGCGTCCCGGTCCATCGGTCACCTTTCCTCGGCGCGGCCCGTCACCGCTATGACGATCCGTCCCCCTCCGAGGTGACCGGGAGACCACCATGACCTCCACCACGCTGCTCCACCTGGACTCCAGCATCAGCCCGTCCGGCTCGGTCAGCCGCGCCCTGACCGCCCGCTTCGCCGACGCCTGGCACGCCCGGCACGGCACCGCCGGACAGCACCGGTGCCGGTACCGCGACCTCGCCGCCGACCCGGTCCCCCCGGTGCGCGCCGCCTACGACGCCCTCGGCCGCCGCACCGAGCGCAAGGGGATACTCCCGCTGGACGACATCGGCCGCCTCTCCGAAGGACCGGACGAGGCGCACGAGTGGGCGCTCAGCCGCCCGCTGATCGAGGAGCTGCGGGCCGCCGACACCCTGCTGGTCGGCAGCCCGATGTACAACTACACCGTCTCGGCCGGCCTCAAGGCGTGGATCGACCGGGTCACCTTCCCCGGCGTCCACCACGACCCGGAGACCGGCGAGCCGCTGCTGCGCGACACCCGGGTGGTGGTCGTCGCCGTCCGCGGCGGCGGCTACGCGCCGGGCACCCCGCGCGCCCACTGCGACTTCCAGGTCCCGTACCTGCGGGCGTACTTCGACCGGATCGGGATCGCGCCGGAGCACCTGCACGTGGTCACCGCCGAGCTCACCAGGGCCGCGGACATCCCGGCGCTGAACGCCCTCCAGCCGCTCGCCGCCGAGTCGCTGGCGGCGGCCGAGGCCGCCCTCGACGAGCTGGCCGCGACGCTCTGAGCCGTACGCCCGGGCCGCGACACCCAGGCTCGTACGGCCGGGCCGCGACGCCCAGGCTCGTACGGCCGGGCACGTACGCCCGGGCCGCGACGCCCAGGCATGAACGCCCGGGCACGTACGCCCCGGCAGCCGCTACAGCGGGGTGACGGCCTTGAGCACCACCAGCAGGGCCACGGCCGCGTTGAGCGCGCACAGCGCCGACACCGCCGTACCGATCGCCGCGACCATCGCCGCCAGGCCCGCCGGGGTCTTGGCCGGCGGCCAGTTGCGGGAGGTCGGCACCGGGCCGAGCAGCGCGGCGACCCGGCGCGGCACCGGGCCGGCGGCGGCCGTCGCGGCCGGGGTGGCGAAGGCCGCGAAACCGGGGGCCGGGGCGGCGTGCGAGACCAGCGCCGCCCGGGCCACCGCCCGCGCGGTGATCCGGCGGTCCCCCACGGCCTGCGCCGACTCCTCGTCCGCCCACCGCTCCGCGCTGTACGCCACCGCGTGCTGCAGCGGCCGCAGGAACGGGTTGACGCAGGCGGCGAGCTGGGTGGTCAGCAGGTACCGGTGGTGCCGGTGGCGCAGGTGCGCCCGCTCGTGCGCGAGCAGCGCCTCGCGCTCGTCGGCGGCCAGGCCGGCCAGCATCCCGGTGGAGACCACCACCCGGCCGGGCGAGCCGGGCAGCGCGTAGGCGTACGGACTCCGGTCCGGCAGCACCGCGAGGTCGCCGGACCCGCCCGGCCCGGCGGGCAGCCCGCTCAGCGCCCGACGGGCCCGGTTCCGCACCCGCAGGTGCCGGACGACCGTCCGGGCGCAGGCCAGGACCACCAGGGCCAGCAGCCACATCGCGGCCGTGCCGACCGTCTCGTGGTACGGCAGCGCGGCCCGCACCTCCGGGTCGGACCAGCTGTCCGGCAGCGGGTTGCCGGGGATCTGCGCGGTGCCCACCACGCCGATCAGTCCGAGGCAGAGCACGCTGCACACCGCCATCACCGCGCTGATCACGGTCATCAGCCGGGCGGCGCCGCGCGGATGCAGGTGCTGCTCGGTCAGGCGCGCGATCGGGACCGCGGTGAGCGGCAGGACGAGCGGGAGGAAGACGAAGAAGCCCACGGGTCAGCTCTCACGGTCGGGCGCCGCCGGATCGGCGGACGCGGCGTCCAGCAGCGCCCGCAGCAGCTCCTCGTCGTGCGGCAGCAGCGCGCTGACGAAGCTGGCCAGGACCGCGTCCCGGTCGGCCTCCCCGTCGAGCATCCGGCGCATCCGCAGCGCGGCCAGCCCGGCGGCGTCCGCGGAGGCCTGCCACAGGTAGGAACGGCCGGAGCGGGTCCGGGTCACGGCGTTCTTGGCGTGCAGCCGGGACAGGATGGTCATCACCGTGGTGTACGCCAGGTCGCCCTCCAGGCGTTCCTGGACCCACCCCGCGGCGGCCGGGCCGGGCGCCTGCTGGAGCACCGCGAGCACCTGCGCCTCCAGCTCGCCCTGGCCTCGTCGTCGGGGCGGCGCGTCCCCGGCCGTCGGGGCGTGCCTCTGGTCTGCCATGACGGCCCACTCCCTCCGGATGCCGCGCCCGGACCGGCGGGCGCGGGTTCATCCTAACGAGCGCGGGGCCGCGCCGATCCGGTCGGAGCAAGGGTTCGGGGGCGTACGGCGCCGACCCCGCGGCGGCTCCGGGGCGGGCGCCTCCCGGTCGGGCGCACCCGCGGCCGGTCCGCCCACCGGGTCGGCTCCGGGCCCGCTGGGTCAGCCCCAGGCCCGCCGGGTCAGCTCCGGGCCCACCGGCTCAGCCCCAGGCCCACCGGGTCAGCTCCGGGCCCGCTGGGTCACCGCGATGCAGACCAGCACCACCACCGCGGTGACCGGCGCCGCGGCCGGCAGGTGCTCGCCGAGCAGCAGCACCGACCAGACCAGCGTCAGCAGCGGCTGCGCGAGCTGGAGCTGACTGGCCCTCGGCACCCCGATCGCGGCCATCCCCCGGTACCAGAGCACGAGCCCGCCGAGCTGCGAGACCGCCGCCGTGTACGCCAGCCCGGCCAGCGCCTTCGCCCCGAGCCGGACCGGCTCGGCGCCCAGCCCGAGCACGGCGGTCAGCAGCGTCGCGGGCAGCGCGACCAGCACCGCCCAGGCGATCACCTGCCCGCCCGGCAGGTCCCGGGAGAGCCGCCCGCCCTCGGCGTACCCGGCGGCGCAGAGCAGCACCGCCACGAAGAGGTAGAGGTCGGCGGCGGTCGGCCGGCCGTGGCTCTGGACCAGGGTGAAGGCGAGCACGGCCGCGGCCCCGGCGATCGCCGCCGCCCAGAACGCCCCGGACGGCCGGCGGCCGGTGCGCAGCGCCGAGACCACCGCCGTGGCCAGCGGCAGCACGCCGATGACCACCGCCGAGTGGGCGGTCGAGGAGGTGCGCAGGGCGAGCGTGGTGAGCAGCGGGAAGCCGAGGACGCAGCCGGCCGAGACCACCAGCAGCCCGGGCCACTGCCCCCGCCGCGGCAGCCGGGCGCGGACGGCCGCCAGGTAGAGCACGGCCAGCAGGGCCGCCAGGACGCCGCGCAGACCGGTCGCGGTCCACGGGCCGAAGCCGGTCAGGGCCCACGCGGTGGCGGGGAAGGTGAGCGAGAAGGAGGCCACCCCGAGGGCCGCGAGGGCGGTGCCGGAGGCGGGGGCCTGGCGAGGTGCTATCGCGTTCGGGCGGATAGCGCTATCTTGTGCCGTCATGAACGAGCGTAGCAGCGTGACCGAACTCGCCGACATCCTGCGGCGGGAAGTGGAGCGCTACCCGGAGGGCCGGAAGCTTCCCGCCAGCCGGGCGCTGGTGGAGCGCCACCAGGTCAGCCCGGTGACGGTCTCCCGGGCCATCGCGGTGCTCGTCGCCGAGGGGCTCGTGGTCTCCCGGCCAGGCGCCGGGGTGTTCCGGGCGGCCGCCTTCGCCGCGGCCCCGGCCGTCCCCGCCCCGCCGGCCGGCCGTACCGGCGACCTCTCCTGGCAGGAGATCGCGCTCAGCGCCGACTCCGGCCCGCGCGACCTGCTCGCCGCCCCGGTGTTCGACACCCTCCGGGTGCCCCCGCCCGACGTCATCGACCTCAACAGCGGCTACCCGCACGCCTCGCTGCTGCCCGAACGGCTGCTCGCCGCCGTCCTCGCCCGGGCCGGCCGGCGGCCGGGCGCCTGGGACCGCCCGCCCACCGACGGGCTGACCGAACTGCGCGGCTGGTTCGCCCGCGACATCGGCGGCCACGGCGGGCCGATCGGCGCCGGGGACGTCCTGATCACCGCCGGCGGGCAGAGCGGGCTGACCGTCGCCATGCGGGCGCTCGCCGCGCCCGGCTCGCCGGTGCTGGTGGAGTCGCCGACGTACTCGGGCATCCTGGCGGTCGTCCGGGCGGCCGGGCTGCGGCCCGTCCCCGTACCGGTCGACGCCGACGGCGTGCGCACCGACCTGCTGGCGGAGGCCTTCGCGGCCACCCGGGCCCGGGTCTTCCTCTGCCAGCCGCTGTTCCAGAACCCCACCGGCGCGGTGCTGTCGCCCGCACGGCGGGAGGAGGTGCTGCGGATCTCCCGGGCGGCCGGGGCCTTCGTGGTCGAGGACGACTTCGCCCGGCTGCTGGTCCACGCGGACGCCCCCGCGCTGCCGCGCCCGCTCGCCGCCGACGACCGGGACGGGGTCGTGGTGCACCTGCGCTCGCTCACCAAGGCGGCCTCCCCCAACCTGCGGGTCGGCGCCCTCACCGCGCGCGGCCCGGCACTGGCCCGGCTGCGGGCCACCCAGGTGGTGGACAGCTTCTTCGTGCCCCGGCCGCTCCAGGAGGCCACCCTGGAACTGGTCTCCGACCCCGCCTGGGCCCGCCACCTGCGCACCCTCGGCGCCGAACTGCGCGACCGCCGCACCGCCGCCGTCGCCGCCCTGCACCGCGAGCTGCCCGGCGTCGTCGGCACCCACCGCCCCGGCGGCTACCACCTGTGGCTGCGCTTCCCCGACGGCGTCGACGACACCACCCTCGCCAGGGCCGCCCTGCGCGCCGGCGTCCAGCTCTCCCCCGGCCGCCCGTACCACCCCGCCGAGCCCCCGGCCCCCCACCTCCGCCTCAGCTACGCCGCCGCCGAGAGCCCCGCCCAGGTCGCCGAGGGCGTCCACCGCCTGCGGCTCGCGTACGAGGAACTCGCGGACTGACGCCCGGCCCGTACGGGCGCCGCTACGCCCGGCCGCCCGCCATCCGCTCCAGGCGGGCGATCCGCTCGGCCATCGGCGGGTGGGTCGAGAAGAGCCGTGCACCGGCCTCGCCGGGCCGGAACGGGCTGGCGATCATCATGTGGCTCGCGGTCTGGAGCTGCGGCTCGGGCGGCAGGGGCAGCTGACGGGTGCCCGCGTCGAGCTTGCGCAGGGCGTTCGCGAGGGCGAGCGGGTCACCGGTGATCCGGGCGCCGTCGGCGTCGGCCTGGTACTCGCGGGAACGGCTGACCGCCATCTGGATCAACCCGGCCGCCAGCGGGCCGAGGATCATGATGGCGAGCATCCCGAACAGCCCCGGGCCGTCGTCGTCGTCGCTGCGCCCGAACGGCACCAGCCAGGCGAAGTTCACCAGGAACATCACCACCGAGGCGAGCGCCCCGGCCACCGAGGAGATCAGGATGTCCCGGTTGTAGACGTGGCTCAGCTCGTGCCCGAGCACGCCCCGCAGCTCGCGTTCGTCCAGGATCCCCAGGATGCCCTCGGTGCAGCAGACCGCCGCGTTGCGCGGGTTGCGGCCGGTGGCGAAGGCGTTCGGGGCCGGGGTCGGGGAGATGTAGAGGCGGGGCATCGGCTGGCGGGCGGAGGTGGAGAGCTCACGGACGATCCGGTACAGCCCGGGCGCCTCGAACTCGCTGACCGGCCGGGCCCGCATGGCCCGCAGCGCGATCTTGTCGCTGTTCCAGTAGGCGTAGGCGTTGGTCCCGAGGGCGACCAGCAGGGCGATCACGAAGCCGGTGCGGCCGAAGAGGCCGCCGATCACCAGGATCAGCGCCGAGAGGCCTCCGAGCAGGACGGCGGTCCTCAGTCCGTTGTGCCGGCTGTGCACGTCAGGCCCTCCAATGGTGCGGTGGGGAAGCCCTTTCTGCCTCGTCCCTCTTGCCCGGTCAACGGGCGGGGCCGGGGACCTTGTTCCCTTTTGACTGCTCACCCGGTCGGAGCCCGAAGGTTCCGGCTCCTCACCGTGTGATTCCTGACTCAGGCAGCCCGGCTGCGCTGCGAGCAGCCGGGTCCTACGCCGTCGACACCAGCCGGGGCCAGACCTGCCCGGACGAGCATCACGCGGGCGGAGTTCTTGTCGCGTGGCGACGAGGTCCCGCATGCGGTGCACGAGTACGTGCGCAACCCCAGCGGCAATGCGTGCTTGGCTCTCGCTCCGCAGTGCGCGCAGTCCATCGTGGTGTGCGCGGGATGGATCAGGTGCACGGTTCGTACGTGCTTCCGGCTCATCTCGATCAGGGCTGCTTTTGTTGCGCCGATGGCGGCGTCAGCGGCCTTCCTCGCCAGGGTGGAGCCGGCGAGGAACGTGCTCCGGAAATCCTCGACCGCGATCTCGTCGTGGTCCCGGACGACCGATTTGGCCCACTTGCGGGCGGTGTCCTGCCGCTGCCGGGCAACCTTCTTGTGCAGCCTCGCCGCCTGCCGCTTCGCGTTTCGGTACCCCTTGGACGGTGCCTGGCCCTTCCCCGGCTTTCGGCGGGCCATGCGGCGCTGGTATCCGGCCAGGTCTCTCGCGGCCTTCCTGCCGTACCCGGAATGGGGAAGGTCGTGGTCGTCGCTCGTGGTCGTCGCGATGTCTCTCACCCCCCAGTCGATGCCGATCACGCGACCGGTCGCCGGCAGCGGCTCCGGGCGCGAGGGAATGACGAAGGAGGCATACCAATGCCCGAGGCTGTCGCGGTGGACGCGCACGCTCGACGGGCGATCGGCCAGTTCACGCGACCACACCACGGTCAGCACGATTCCGCCCGCGAGGCACAAACGGCCTTCCTTCAGGCGAAAGCCGCGCACGGTGTAGTTGAGCGACGGCAGCGCCTCGTGCTTCTTCTTCGGTTTCGGCAACCCGGCACGCTGCCGAACCGGCAGCCCGGCCTTGATGTCTTTCAGCGCCTTCGCGCGAGACCTGGCGAAGTCCCGCACGGTCTGTTGCTGTGGTACCGACGCCCCCTCCCGCAGCCACACCACACCGGCGCGGGCTTCGGTCAGCATCCTGTCCAGGCGGGCCGGCCCACACCCCTCGGGGTCCTTCTCGCGGTGCGCCTTGCGGGAGCGGGCGACACATTCGTTCCACACCCAACGGCACCGGGACCATTCGGCCTCAAGCAGAGCGAGCGCCGCGGAGGACACGCGGAGACGGTAGGTGTACCGGGCAGGACCGGCACCCTCCGGCAGTGCAGGAGTGGCCATCACAGCAGCATCCCGTCGCACGTGAGACACGGATCACAGGGCGCGTACCAAGCTACGGGTCCCCACTGACATCAGGGCTCTCGACCAGACGCCACGGCTCAGAACAGCGAGCCGCCCGCCACCTGGAGGACCAGCTGCGGGGCCACCGAGAGGACCACGGCGGCCGAGGCGGTGAGCCCCAGCGTCGCGGTGAGGCTCAGCGGCAGGCGGTGCCCGGCGGCGGGCTCGCCGAGGGGCGCGTCGCCCGCGGGGGCGAACAGCCGGGCCGTCCAGAGCAGGTAGTAGTACAGGGCGACGACCACGTTGACGGCCATCACCACGGCCAGCCAGCCCAGCCCGGCGTCGACCGCCGCGCGGAACACCACGACCTTGCCGAACAGGCCGACCACGCCCGGCGGCAGCCCGGCCAGGCAGAGCAGGAAGAAGGCGAGCGCCAGCGCCGTCCAGCGGTTGCGGGCGAACAGGCCGCGGAAGTCGTCCACGCTCGTCCCGGCCCGGCGGCCGACGGCGGCGACCACCCCGAAGGCGCCGAGGTTCACCACGCCGTAGATCAGGGCGTACGCGGCGGTGGCGCCGAGCGGGTCGACGCCGGTGGGCGCGTAGCCGGCCGCGGCGAGCGGCACCAGCAGGTACCCGGCCTGGCCGACCGAGGACCAGGCGAGCAGTCGCACCGCGCTGTAGCGGGTGTCGAAGCGCTGTCGCAGCGCGCCGACGTTGCCGACGGTCATGGTGACGGCGGCCAGCACCGCGAGCACCAGGCCCCAGGTGTGGGCGTACGGGCGGAAGGCGACGGTGGTGGCGAGCGCGAGCCCGGACAGGCCGGCCGCCTTGCCGACCACCGAGAGGTAGCCGGCCACCGGCAGCGGGGCGCCGGTGTAGGTGTCGGGCACCCAGAAGTGGAACGGGACGGCGGCGACCTTGAAGGCGAAGCCGACCAGGGTCAGCACCGCGCCCGCCTCGGCCAGCGGCCTGAGCTGTCCGGGGGCGTGCTCCAGGCCCTGGGCGACGGCACCGAGGTGCAGGCTGCCGCTCGCCGCGTAGACGAAGCCGACGCCGAGCAGCATCACGGCGGTCGCGGTCACCGAGGAGACGAAGAACTTGAACGCGGCCTCGGCGCCCCGGCCGTCCCGGCGCAGCGCGACCAGGGCGAAGGCGGGCAGCGAGGCGACCTCCAGGGCGATCACCATGGTGGCGAGGTCCCGGGAGGCGGGCAGCAGGGCGGCGCCGGTGGCGCTGGAGAGCAGCAGGAACCAGTACTCGCCGCGCGGCAGCTTCTCGTCCTCCACGGTGTGCGCCGACAGCAGCGCCGCGATCAGCGCGCCGCCGAGGGCGAGCAGCTGGAACACCAGGGCGAAGTGGTCGGCGACGTACGAGCAGCCGCCGTTGTCAGACCCCCCTGCTACGTTCTGTACGCAGAAGGTGGCGCGGGGTGACGATCCGGTGAGGGGAAGGAGCGCGATGAGGGCGAGGGCGAGTCCGGCCGCGGTGAGGCGGCCGAGCCACTTCTTGTGCCGCTCGGGCAGGAACAGGTCCGTGAGCAGCACGGCGAGGGCGGCCACGGCGGCGATCAGCGGGGGCGCGATCGCCACCCAGTCCACGGACTGGATCAGGCTGCCCGGGTTGGCTACGGCGAGGGAGGTCACAGTGTGCTGCCCCGTGGAGTGAGGTCCGAGTGCGGCGGTCTGGGCTGCGAGCACGGTCAGCCACCCCCGAGGAGGTGCTTGACGGCTGGGTCGGAGAGGCCGAGCAGCAGCGCGGGCCAGAGTCCGGCGAGCAGGGTGAGCGCGGCCAGCGGCGTCCAGCTGACGGCCTCGTACGGGCGCAGGTCGGCGAGCTCGGCGACCGGGGCGGGCTGCTCGGGGTCGCCCATGCAGACGCGCTTGACCACGATCAGGAGGTACGCGGCGGTGAGGAGGGTGCCGAGGCCGGCCAGGACCATGTAGGTGACGAACGCGGGGCGCGACAGGCCGTCGGCCGGGTCGAACGCGCCGAACATGGCGAGCAGCTCGCCCCAGAAGCCGGCCAGGCCGGGCAGCCCGAGGCTGGCGACGGCGGCGAAGGCGAGCAGCACGCCGAGCCGCGGGGCCCGGCCGTACAGGGCGGCGCCGGTGGTGCCGGCCAGGGTGTCGAGGTCGGCGGTGCCGTAGCGGTCCTTGAGCGCGCCGACGACGAAGAACAGCAGACCGGTGATCAGGCCGTGGGCGATGTTGGCGAACAGCGCGCCGTTGACGCCCACCGGGGTGAGGGAGGCGATGCCGAGCAGCACGAAGCCCATGTGGCCGACGGAGGAGTACGCGATCAGGCGCTTGAGGTCGCCCTTGGCGCCGGGGCGGGCCAGTGCCAGGCAGGCCAGTGAGCCGTAGACGATGCCGACGGCCGCGAAGGCTCCCAGGTAGGGGGCCAGGGTGGCGGCGCCGTCGGGCACGACCGGGAGGAGGACGCGGACCAGGCCGTAGGTGCCCATCTTCAGCAGCACGCCGGCGAGCAGCACCGAGCCCACCGTCGGGGCGGCGGTGTGCGCGTCGGGGAGCCAGCTGTGCAGCGGCCAGGCGGGGGCCTTGACCGCGAGGCCGACCAGGATCGCCAGCGCGGCGATCACCTGGGTGGTGTGGCTCAGGCCGCTGCCGTGCGCGGCGGCCAGGGCCTGCATGTCGAAGGTGCCGGCCTTGCTGCCGATCAGCAGGAAGCCGAGCAGCATCACGGCCGAGCCGAGCAGCGTGTAGAGGATGAAGCGGTTGGCGGACGGCACCTTCGCGCCGCTCCCCCAGCGGGCGATCAGGAAGTACATCGGGATCAGCACGATCTCGAAGGCCAGGAAGAAGAGCAGGAGGTCCAGGACGGCGAAGGTGGCGAGCATGCCGACTTCGAGCAGGAGGAACAGCCCGACGAAGGCCTGCGCCGAGGGCACGGTGTCCCCGTCCGGCAGCCGCTTCTCCGAGTACAGCGCGCAGAGGAAGGTGAGCAGCGCGGTCAGCACGATCAGCGGCAGCGAGACGCCGTCCACGCCGAGGTGGAGGCGCACGTGCAGGGCCGGGATCCAGGACACGTCGGTGGTGGCCTGCATCCGGGCGGGTTCGTCGTGGTCGAAGCCGGCCGCGAGGGCGACGGCGAGCAGGAGCACCGCGCCGGTGACGACGGTGTTCAGCCGCAGTGCCCGCCGGTCGGCCACGGCCCGGTCCGGCCCGAACACCGGCGCCAGGGTGAGTGCGGCACCGAGCAGCGGCAGCAGCAGGAGGGCGATGAGGACTGCGTTCATCGGGGGCTCCCAGCAGCGGTCGAGAGGACGGAGGTCGAGGACAGCAGCACCGGCTACACCGCCACCAGGACGGCCAGCAGGACGACGCCGGCCAGCAGGGCGCTGAGGTACGTCTGCGCGTTGCCGGTCTGCGCGAGCCGGACGGCCCGGCCGAGCAGGTTGGCGCCCGCTCCGCTGCCGCGCACGTAGGTCTCGACGACCTCACGGTCGAGGAAGCGGACCAGCCTGGCGGCGGCGCCCACCGGGCGGACGAACAGCGCGTGGTAGAGCCGGTCGACGCCGAAGCCGTGCCGGGCCGGGCCGAACAGCGGGCCGAGCAGGGTGCGCCCGGGGTCGGCGACGATCACCTCGGCGGCCGGGGCTCCGCCCTGCTCGGGCACCCTCCCCCAGCCTCCGGCCGGGGCCGGGCGGCCGGTGCCCAGTCGGGCGGTCGCCGAGCGCCAGGCGCCGTACGCGGCGATCACGCCGACCGCGGCGAGCCCGGTCCCGGTGACGGCGGTGACCGCGGAGGGCCGCAGCGAGCCGCCGTCCAGGAGCGCGGGCAGCCAGTCCGAGCGCAGGCCGACGATGCCGAAGCCCATGGTCGGCACGGCCAGCACCCACAGCGGCCAGCGCATCGCGGGCGGCTCGGCGGTGGCCGGGTCGGCCTCGTCGGGCTCGGGCGAGTACGGCGCGCCGGCCTCGTGGTCGGCCGGTGCCGGCACCGGGGCTGCAACCGCCCCGGCCTTCGGCACGGCGGCCCCGGCCGGGCTGTGGAACGCCAGCAGGAAGAGCCTGGTCGCGTACGCGGCGGTGAGCAGCGCGGTGAGCCCGGCGGAGATCAGCACGATCCACCCGGCCGCCTGCGGCACCGCCGAGGCCGGGCCGAGGCCGTTGGTCAGCGCCTCGCCGTTGGCGGCGTGCTCGGCGGCGGTCAGCACCGCCTCCTTGCTGAAGAAGCCGGAGAACGGCGGCAGCCCGACCAGGGCGACGAGCGCGATGCCCATCGTCCAGTAGGCGTCCGGCACCCGCTTGCGCAGGCCCGGCATGCGGGACATCGCGGAGATCGAGTTGGTGTGCGCGGCGTGGATCACCACACCGGCGGCCAGGAACAGCAGCGCCTTGAACGCGCCGTGGCTGACCAGGTGGAAGACCGAGGCCTCGCGGTCGCCGCTGGCCAGCGCGCCGGCCATGTAGCCGAGCTGGCCGACGGTGGAGTAGGCGAGCACCCGTTTGAGGTCGTCCTGGGCGAGCGCGCAGAGCGCCGAGCCGATCATCGTCACGGCGGCCATCACCGCGAGCACGACCAGCGCCGCGCCCGACAGCAGGAACACCGGCAGCAGCCGGGCGACCAGGTAGATGCCGGCCGCGACCATGGTGGCGGCGTGGATCAGCGCGGACACCGGGGTCGGGCCGGCCATCGCGTCCGGGAGCCAGGTGTGCAGCGGGAACTGGGCGCTCTTGCCGGCCACGCCGGCGAGCAGCAGCAGCGCGGTCAGCGTCGGGTGCCCGAGCCGGCCCTCCGTCGCGGCCGCCAGCACGTCCGGGACGCGGAAGCTGCCGGCGTCCGCGCCGAGCAGGAAGATCCCGAACAGGAACGGCACGTCACCGAGCTTGGTGACCAGGAAGGCCTTCAGCGAGGCCGAGCGGGCGTCCGCGGTCTCCCAGTGGTGGCCGATCAGGAAGTACGAGCACAGGCCCATGACCTCCCAGCCGACCAGCAGCACGATCAGGTCGCCCGAGTAGACCACCAGGAACATCGCCGCGGTGAACAGCGAGACCAGCGCCGCGTACGAGGGGTAGCGCGGGTCCTCCTTGAGGTACGCGGTCGAGTAGACCTGGACGCAGGTGGCGACCAGGCCGACCAGCACGGAGATCAGCGAGCTGAAGCCGTCCAGGTGGAGGCCGAGCGTGATGTCCGGGCCGCCGGTCGGGGTGAGCCGGGTGCCGGCGTCCAGGGTCCGGCCGGTGCCGAGCTGGAGGGCGACCACCAGGGCGAGCACCGCGGCGACGGCGACCGGGACGATCGCCAGCGGCCGGGCCAGCCCGGGTGCCTTCCTGCCGACGGCCAGGGTCGCGGCGGCGCCGAGCGCGGGCAGCGCGGGGACGAGTACGGGCAGGGCGAGGTTCATGCGGTGGCCTGGCCCTTCAGTGCCTCGGCTCCGGTCGGCGTCCCGGCGCCGACCGGCGTCTCCTCGACGGCGAGCGCCTCGCCCGGGTCGCCGAGCGCGGTGGCCCGGTCGATGTCCGCGGTGCCCCGGGCCCGGAACAGCAGCAGGACGATGGCGAGCCCCAGCCCGACCTCGGCGGCGGCGACGGTGATGGTGAACAGGGTGAGCGCCTGCCCGGCGTGCAGCGAGTCCCGCAGCCACGCGTCGAAGGCGACCAGGTTGAGGTTGACGGCGTTGAGCATCAGCTCGACGGACATCAGCACCAGGACGGCGTTGCGCCGGGCGAGCACGCCGTACACGCCGACGCTGAACAGCAGCGCGGCGAGGACGGCGGGGTAGGCGAGGTGCATCAGCTCTCCTCCGGCGCGGACGGCTCGGACGGCGCCGCAGGCGCGGACAACGCGGGCGAGGCAGCGGGGGCGCCCGCCGTCGGGCCGGCGGCCGCGTTCGCGGCGACCGTCCGGTTGGACCCGACCGGCCGCCCGGCCCGCAGCCGGCCCGCCCGGGGC
>NZ_JBHVET010000019.1:0-29748 GCF_042802135.1 Kitasatospora sp. NPDC057512 | reverse complement strand
TCCCTCAGGTGAGGGATCGGCCGCCCGCGGCGTTTCTCAGGCCCGCTTGGGGCTGGTGACGGCGACCAGCTCGGTGCCGTCCTCGGACAGCCGCAGCTCGGTGCGCAGCTCGGCCAGCTCGCCGAGGTGGTGCAGGTGGGTGCCGCCGCAGAAGATCTGCGCGCCGCCCTCAGGCAGCTCGCAGTGCCACTGGCGGCGGGCGGTGAGCTCGGGGCCGGGGACCTCGATGCGGACCGGGGCGTCGGCGGCGACCCAGGCGGCCAGCCGCGCGTTGACGTCCTCGGTGAGGGCCGGCAGGGCGTCGGCGAGGGCCGGGAACTCCTCGGTGGCGTCCACCGTGAAGCCCTTCTTCTTCAGCGACTTGCCGAGCCGGTAGGTGTCGGTGCTGGCCGCGGTGTCCATCACCGAGCTCGCCATGGCGAGGCTGTCGAAGTCCGGGTGTCCGAAGGCGTCCGAGCGGCCCGGGTCCTTGCGCCAGCGCGGGGCGAGCGCGGCGTTCAGGGCGAGGGCGAGCAGGTGGCAGCCGCTGTGCGAGGCGCTGAGGGCGCCCCGGCGGTCGGCGTCGACGGCGAGCGCGGCGGTGCGGCCGACGAGCTCGCCCGGGTCGCCGTCGACGACGTGCAGGACCAGCCAGGACCACTCCTCGTCACCGCGCCGGACCGGGATGTCGGCGCCGACCAGCAGGTCCCCGCCCTCCGGGCCGACGGCGCCGGTCAGGCAGTCGACCACGGCCAGCTCGGTGCCGTCCACGGTCAGGGTGCCGAGGTCGGCCGGCTGGTCGGGCCAGGTGTGGTCGAGCGGGTGGAACGGGGTCGCCGCGGTGACGACGGCGTACCGGCCGTCGGCCAGCGGGTGCACCGCGAGCACCGGGGACTCGCCGGTCACCGCCCCGGCCGGGAAGCTGACGTGGGTGGTGGGGAGGGTCATGCCTGGCTCCGGTGAAGGTGGGACGACGAGGGTGGGCGGGCCCGGCGCTCGGCCGCGACCCGCCCCCATTCTGCCCTTCGCCCGTCGGAGCCCTCGGCCCGGCGTCGCTCCACCCGACGTCGCTCCACCCGACGTCGCTCGGCCCGACGTCGCTCCACCCGGTGCGGCTCAGCCCAGCGTCGGCAGCTTGATCAGCACCAGCAGCGCGACCAGCTGTATCGCCGAGGCGGCCGCGGCCTTGCCCCAGGGCAGGTCGTGCAGCCGCCGGACCATGCTGGTCAGCAGGTACGCGCAGAGCATCCAGGTGGCCCAGCCGACGACCTGGACGACGGCGCTGCCGGAGGGCAGCACCAGGTCGAGCAGCAGCCGGGGCGCGTCGGTGAGCCAGCCGATCAGCGCGGCCAGGCCGACGGTCGCCTTCCACGGGCCGTCGCCGCCCAGCTGGCGGGCCATCGCGTAGGTGACCCCACCGAAGAGCGCGCCGGCCACGGTGAAGCCGATGGCGGCGGCGAGGATGCCGGTCAGCGCCACGGTGAAGGTCGAGTTGACGATGTCGTCGTGGGTCAGCCCGATGCCGAGCACCGCGAGCGCGCCGTACAGCAGCGAGACGGTGAGCGCGGGCAGCCAGACCTGGTGGTCGCGGGTGCGGTCGAAGATCGCGGTCGGACTGCGGAACAGGCCGGTGAACAGTTCGCGCCAGTGCGGCCGGGGCCCGGCGACGTGCGGGGCGGACTGGCCGCCGGCCCGGTAGACGGCGACGTTGTCCTGGCCGTACGGCTGCTGCTGGTCGTAGCCCTGCTCCGGGCCGTAGCCCTGGTCCTGGCCGTAGCCCTGCTCCGGGCCGTAGCCCTGGTCCTGGCCGTAGCCCTGCTCCGGGCCGTAGCCCTGCTCGGGGCCGTACGGCGGCTGCTGCCCGTGGCCGTCGTCGTAGTAGCCGTGCTCCTGGCCGGGGTGCCCCTGGTACGGCGGCTGTCCCTGGTACGGACCGCCGGCCGCGTACGGGTCGCCGACGGGGAAGGCCCGGGTGCTGCCGGGCCGGTCCGCCGCGTACGGGTCGTACCCGTCCCCCGCCGTGTGCCCGGGACCGCCGGGCGTGCCGGGACCGCCCGGACCGCCGGGCGTGCCGCCGGGCGTCGCCGCGTGCGGGGCCGTGAAGTACTCCGGCCCGTCCGTCCCCCCGTGCCCCCCGGGCGCGGACGGCGGCGGAGGGGCCGACCACCCGCCGTGCGGACGGTCCGCGCCCTGACCGCTGTCGTATCGATTACCAGCCACGGTCCGAAGGTACCCGTCCGGCCCGGCCCGCGGCGGCCCCGGACGAAGCCGGGGCCGGTTTGCAGCGAGGCTGAGACGAACGGGGCCGAAAACCCGCGGGGCGCGGGGTGGCTACCGCTGTGCGCCGACCGACGGCCCGTGCACCGCCGCGGCCGCGCTGGTGCCGGCCGGGCAGCCGCCCGGGCCGGCCGAGGTGCGGACGGCGCCGACCGGCAGCAGGGTGCCGCAGGCGATCCGGATGCCGTTCGGCAGCTCGTTGTCCGACTCCACGATCGCGCCGTCGCCGATCACCGCGCCGTCCAGCGCCGAGCGGTCGCCGACGGTGGCGAAGGCGCCCACGATCGAGTCCTTGACCAGGGTGTCCGGGCCGATCACCGCGCCGGGCAGGATCACGCTGCCCTCGACGATCGCGCCGGCCTCGACCACCGCGTCCTCGGCGACCACGGTGCCGCCGCTGAGCACCGCGCCCGGGTGGACGGTGGCGCCGGGCAGCAGCAGGGCGTCGCCGGTCGGGCCGGGGACGGCCGGGGAGTCGACCTTGCCGAGCACCAGGTCGGCCGAGCCGCGGACGAACGCCGCCGGGGTGCCCAGGTCCAGCCAGTACGAGGTGTCGACGACGCCGCGCAGCAGCGCGCCGGTGGCCAGCAGCTCGGGGAAGGTCTCGCGCTCGACGGAGACCTCGCGGCCGGTCGGGATCCGGTCGATCACGGACCGGGTGAAGACGTAGCAACCGGCGTTGATCTGGTCGGTGACGATCTGCTCCGGGGTCTCCGGCTTCTCCAGGAACTCCAGCACCCGCCCGTCCTCGTCGGTCGGGACGAGGCCGAAGGCGCGCGGGTCCTCGACCCGGGTCAGGTGCAGGGTGACGTCGGCCCCGGCGGCCACGTGGCCGTCGCGCAGGGCGGCGATGTCGACACCGGAGAGGATGTCGCCGTTGAAGACCAGGACCGGCTCGTCCGGGCCGCAGGTCAGGCCGGAGGCTGCGTTGCGGATGGCCCCGCCGGTGCCCAGCGGCTCGCGCTCGGTCAGGTAGACGAGCTCGATGCCGTACGGGGTGCCGTCCTGGAAGTGGTCCTCGAACACCTCGGCCAGGTACGAGGTGGCCAGCACGACGCGGGTGACGCCGGCGGCGGCCGCGCGGGCCAACTGGTGCGCGATGAACGGGACGCCTGCCACCGGCAGCATCGGCTTGGGGGTGTGGGTGGTCAGCGGACGCAGTCGCGTGCCCTTACCACCGACCAGCATGATCGCCTCGGTCATGGTCTGCGCTGTTCCCCTTGTGGTCTCTGCGGCCCGGCCCGGCGGGCCGACACCTCGTCGTCGGTCTGGACCCGGCCGTCCGGCCGGCGCGGGTCGCCACCCGCCCGGGGCTTCCGTCCGGAACGGGTCGACCGGCACGAAGCCGGTCCGGGCCTACTGTATTTGCTTCCGACCGAATGCCCGTCCGGCGCCTGTGCGATTGCCGTCACCCCCCGTACGCCCGCCGTACCGGCGCGGGCCGTCCGGAGCGACCGAAAGCCCGGCCCGGCGGGCGCGTTCGCGGCGTCCACCGGGCCGGGCAGTTGTAGCAGAACTGTCGAACAGCGGGCTCGTCGGAGCCGGTCAGGCGTCCACCGTCGCGGGCTGCTCCTCGTTCCCGGTCGGCGGGAGGGCCTTCACCGAGTCGAGCAGCAGCTGGGCCACGTCGACCACCTTCAGGTGCTCCTTGGCCGCGCCCTCGTTCTTCTTGCCGTTGACCGAGTCGGAGAGCATCACCAGGCAGAACGGGCAGGCGGTGGAGACGATGTCCGGGTCGAGCGACAGCGCCTCGTCCACGCGCTCGGTGTTGATCCGCTTGCCGATGCGCTCCTCCATCCACATCCGGGCACCGCCGGCGCCGCAGCAGAAGCCGCGCTCCTTGTGCCGGTGCATCTCCTGCTGGCGCAGACCGGGGACCTTGTCCATGATCTCGCGCGGCGGGCTGTAGACCTTGTTGTGGCGGCCCAGGTAGCAGGGGTCGTGGTAGGTGATCAGGCCCTCGACCGGGTTGACCGGGATCAGCTTGCCCTCGTCGATGAGGTGCTGCAGCAGCTGGGTGTGGTGGATGACCTCGAAGTGGCCGCCCAGCTGCGGGTACTCGTTGGCGATGGTGTTGAAGCAGTGCGGGCAGGTGGCCACGATCCGCTTGACCGGGGCGTCCTCCAGGGCCGCGTTCAGCGTCTCCACGTTCTGCGCGCCGAGCATCTGGAACAGGAACTCGTTGCCCAGGCGGCGGGCGGAGTCACCGGTGCAGGACTCCTCCTTGCCGAGGATCGCGAACTTCACGCCCGCGGTGTGCAGCAGCTCGGCGAAGGCCTTGGTGGTCTTCTTGGCGCGGTCCTCCAGGGCGCCGGCGCAGCCGACCCAGTAGAGGTACTCGACCTCGGCGGGGTCGATGTCCTCGCCGATCACCGGCACCTCGATGCCGGTCTCCTTCTTGAGCTCCTTGACCCAGTCCAGGCGGGCCTTGGTGGCCATGCCCCACGGGTTGCCCTTGTTCTCCAGGTTCTTGAGCATCGTCCCGGCCTCGGTCGGGAACGAGGACTCGATCATCACCTGGTAGCGGCGCATGTCGACGATGTGGTCGATGTGCTCGATGTCCACCGGGCACTGCTCGACGCAGGCGCCGCAGGTGGTGCAGGACCACAGCACGTCCGGGTCGATGACGCCGCCCAAACCACCGGAGTCAGGGGCCTCGGCGGTGCCGATCAGCGGGCGCTCGGCCTCGGCCAGGGCGGCCGCCGGGACGTCCTTGAGCTGCTCGGAGGTGGCCTTCTCCTCGCCCTCCATGTCCTTGCCGCCGCCGGCCAGCAGGTACGGCGCCTTGCCGTAGGCGTGCTCGCGCAGGCTCATGATCAGCAGCTTCGGGGAGAGCGGCTTGCCGGTGTTCCAGGCCGGGCACTGCGACTGGCAGCGGCCGCACTCGGTGCAGGTGGAGAAGTCGAGGATGCCCTTCCAGGAGAAGTGCTCGACCTGGGAGACGCCGAAGACGGCGTCCTCGGCCGGATCCTCGAAGTCGATCGGCTGACCGCCCGAGGTCATCGGACGGAGGGCGCCGAGCGCGGTGCCGCCGTCCTCCTCGCGCTTGAAGTAGATGTTGAAGAAGCCGAGGAAGCGGTGCCAGGCCACGCCCATCGAGGGGTTGAGGCCGATGGTGGTCGCCCACGCGAACGAGATGCAGATCTTCAGCATCGCGAACAGGTAGATCAGGTTCTCCAGCGTGCCGTGCGACAGGCCGCTCAGCGCGGAGACCAGCGGGTACGAGACCAGGTGCTCCGGCCCGTACGAGTCGACGCCGTTGAGGGCGCCCTCCAGGGCGCGCAGCATCAGGATGCACAGGCCGATGCCGAGGATCGTGTACTCGACGTAGAAGGCCTGCCAGGCGATCGAGCCGGCGAACCGGGACTTGCGGCCGGACCGGGACGGCAGGCTCATCAGCCGGATCACGATCAGGACCGCGATGCCCAGCGTGGTCAGGGTGCCGACCAGCTCGACGAAGAGCTGCCAGACCATCCAGTGGCCGATGATCGGCAGCGCGAACTCGGCGTCGAAGAGCTGGCCGAAGGCGTTGACGATGGTCAGCACCAGGCTGAAGAAGCCGACCGCCACGAACCAGTGGGCGATGCCGACGATCCCCCAGCGGTTCATCCTGGTGTGGCCGACGAACTCGGTCGCGACGGTCTTCACCCGCTGGGCGGGCCGCCCGAAGCGGGTGGTGTCGTCCGCACCGGTGCGGACCACCTTGTAGATGTACAGCGCCGCACGGGCGGCGAGCGCGGTGCCGATCACGAATGTGACCAGCGAGATGACGATCGCTGCTAGCTGCATCGGCTCTCCGTCTCCTGCGGCTTTGCGGTTGAGCAGGCTCTGCGGTTACACGGTCTTTGGAACTGAAGTGCTTTGGAACTGAGTGTACTGGTCGGTAACTTGCCGGGCCGACGGCCCGGACATTACCGGTGACCGACCGTTGTCCAGAAGATTCCCAAGCTATGGCGGCAGTCACGTGGCCGCACCCCCGCCACGGCGTGGCGGGCCCGCCTCCGCCCGCCCGCTCAGCAAAGTTGAGCGGGTGGCACTCATAGCTGTTGACTCCACCCGCCGGGTCGTGCATCCTTGAGCCTGTAAAGCTCAACTCTTCCGTGGAGGTATCTACGATGGCACGCGCGGTCGGCATCGACCTCGGTACGACGAACTCGGTCGTCAGCGTTCTGGAGGGTGGCGAGCCCACCGTCATCACGAACGCCGAGGGCGCTCGGACCACGCCGTCCGTCGTCGCCTTCGCCAAGAACGGCGAGGTCCTCGTCGGCGAGGTGGCCAAGCGCCAGGCGGTCACCAACGTCGACCGCACCATCCGCTCGGTCAAGCGCCACATGGGCACCGGGTGGAAGATCAACATCGATGGCAAGGACTTCAACCCCCAGCAGATCTCGGCCTTCGTGCTGCAGAAGCTGAAGCGGGACGCCGAGGCGTACCTGGGCGAGACGGTCACCGACGCCGTCATCACCGTCCCGGCGTACTTCAACGACTCCGAGCGCCAGGCCACCAAGGAGGCCGGCGAGATCGCGGGCCTGAACGTCCTGCGCATCGTCAACGAGCCGACCGCGGCCGCCCTGGCGTACGGCCTGGACAAGGACGACCAGACCATCCTGGTCTTCGACCTCGGCGGCGGCACCTTCGACGTCTCCCTGCTGGAGATCGGCGACGGGGTCGTCGAGGTGAAGGCCACCAACGGTGACAACCACCTCGGTGGCGACGACTGGGACCAGCGCGTCGTCGACCACCTGGTCAAGGTCTTCCAGGGCGGCCACGGCGTCGACCTGTCCAAGGACAAGATGGCCCTCCAGCGTCTGCGCGAGGCCGCCGAGAAGGCCAAGATCGAGCTGTCCTCGTCCTCCGAGACCTCGATCAACCTGCCGTACATCACGGCCTCCGCCGAGGGCCCGCTGCACCTGGACGAGAAGCTCACCCGCGCCCAGTTCCAGCAGCTGACCGCGGACCTGCTGGAGCGCTGCAAGGTCCCGTTCCACAACGTCATCAAGGACGCCGGCATCTCGCTCTCCGAGATCGACCACGTCGTCCTCGTCGGCGGCTCGACCCGCATGCCGGCCGTCGCCGAGCTCGTCAAGGAGCTGACCGGCGGCCAGGACGCCAACAAGGGCGTCAACCCGGACGAGGTCGTCGCCATCGGCGCCGCGCTCCAGGCCGGTGTCCTGAAGGGCGAGGTCAAGGACGTCCTGCTGCTCGACGTCACCCCGCTGTCCCTCGGCATCGAGACCAAGGGCGGCATCATGACCAAGCTGATCGAGCGCAACACCACGATCCCGACCAAGCGCTCCGAGATCTTCACCACGGCCGAGGACAACCAGCCGTCCGTGCAGATCCAGGTCTACCAGGGCGAGCGCGAGATCGCCGCGTACAACAAGAAGCTCGGCATGTTCGAGCTGACCGGCCTGCCGCCGGCGCCGCGCGGCCTGCCGCAGATCGAGGTCACCTTCGACATCGACGCCAACGGCATCATGCACGTCGGCGCCAAGGACCTCGGCACCGGCAAGGAGCAGAAGATGACCGTCACCGGCGGCTCCTCGCTGCCGAAGGACGAGGTCGACCGCATGCGCCGCGAGGCCGAGCAGTACGCCGAGGACGACCACAAGCGCCGCGAGGCCGTCGAGACGCGCAACTCCGCCGAGCAGCTCGTCTACTCGACCGAGAAGTTCATCGCCGACAACGCCGACAAGCTGCCGGGCGACGTCAAGACCGAGGTCGAGACCGCCATCGGCGAGCTCAAGGAGGCCCTGAAGGGCGAGGACATCGCGAAGATCCGCGAGGCCTCGGAGAAGGTCTCCACCACCGCGCAGAAGCTCGGCCAGGCGCTGTACGCCAACGCCGACGCCACCGCCGGTGCCGCCCCCTCCGGTGACTCCGCCCAGGCCAAGGACGACGACGTCGTCGACGCCGAGATCGTGGACGACGAGAAGCCCAAGGGCGGTGCGGCATGACGGACAAGCCGCAGGGCGGCAAGCCCGGCGACGACTCCGCCGCCGAAGAGGCCGTGATCAAGGCTGCCGAGGAGGCCGCCGCGGCCGGCAGCGGGGAGTCCGGTTCGGAGGGTCTCGCCGCCGCCAAGCGCGAGCTCGCCGAGCGCACCGGTGACCTGCAGCGCCTCCAGGCCGAGTACCAGAACTACCGCAAGCGGGTCGAGCGCGACCGGCTGACCGTCCGCGAGATCGCCGTCTCCAACATCCTGGAGTCGCTGATCCCGGTCCTGGACGACATCGGCCGCGCCCGCGAGCACGGCGAGGTCACGGGCGGCTTCAAGTCCGTCGCCGAGTCGCTGGAGACGGTCGTCGCCAAGCTGGGCCTGCAGCAGTTCGGCAAGGAGGGCGAGCCCTTCGACCCGACCATGCACGAGGCGCTGATGCACAGCTACTCCTCGGACGTCACCGAGGACACCTGTGTCCAGGTCCTCCAGCCCGGCTACCGCATCGGCGAGCGGATCATCCGCCCGGCGATGGTGGCGGTCGCGGAGCCCCAGCCCGGCAGCCAGGCGTCCGCCACGGACGCCGAGGCGAAGTCCGCCGACGCGGACAAGTCCGACGGTGGCTCGGACAGCTGACAACCTGTGACGGGTGACAACCAGTGCGCTGCGGAGTCGTACGCCGGCCAGTACGGCGGCCGGCTCCGCAGCGCGCTGTCAGCAGTCGTGCTCGCAGCCGCTGTTGACAGCTCAGTGACGATGGACATCGGGAGGTGGCGTACGCCATGAGTGGCAAGGACTTTGTCGAGAAGGACTACTACAAGGTCCTCGGCGTGCCCAAGGACGCCACCGCCACCGAGATCAAGAAGACCTACCGCAAGCTCGCCCGCGAGTTCCACCCCGACGCCAACAAGGGTGACGCCAAGGCCGAGGAGCGGTTCAAGGACATCTCCGAGGCGTACGACGTCCTCTCCGACGAGAAGCGCCGCAAGGAGTACGACGAGGCCCGCAGCCTCTTCGCCAACGGCGGCTTCCGGGCCGGCGGCGGCCCCGGCGGCACCGGCAGCTACAGCTTCGACTTCGGCGACCTCTTCAGCGGCAGCCAGGGCGGCGCCGGCGGCGGGGGCGGCATCGGCGACGTCTTCGGCGGCCTCTTCAACCGCGGCGGCACCCGGCAGGCCCAGCCCCGGCGCGGCGCCGACGTCGAGACCGAGGTGACGCTCTCCTTCGAGGAGGCGGTGGACGGCGCGACCGTCCCGCTGCGGATGACCAGCCAGGCCCCCTGCCGCAGCTGCAACGGCACCGGCGCCAAGACCGGCACCACCCCGCGGGTCTGCCCGACCTGCGTCGGCGCGGGCACCGTCAGCCGCGGCCAGGGCGCCTTCGCGCTCTCCGAGCCGTGCAAGGACTGCCGCGGCCGGGGCATGATCGTCGACGACCCGTGCACCGACTGCCACGGCAGCGGCCGGGCCAGCTCGGCCCGCACCATGCAGGTCCGGATCCCGGCCGGCGTCCAGGCCGACCAGCGCATCCGGCTCAAGGGCAAGGGCGCGCAGGGCGAGCGCGGCGGACAGCCCGGCGACCTCTACGTCACCGTGCACGTCGACCCCCACCCCGTCTTCGGCCGCAAGGGCGACAACCTCACCGTCACCGTGCCGGTCACCTTCCCCGAGGCCACGCTCGGCGCCACCATCGAGGTGCCCACGCTGAACGGCCCCGCCGTGAAGCTCAAGCTCCCCCCGGGCAGCGCCAACGGCCTCACCATGCGCGCCCGCGGCAAGGGCGCCACCCGCAAGGACGGCACCCGCGGCGACCTCCTCGTCACCGTCGAGGTCGTGGTGCCGCAGCACGTCACCGGCGACGCGCTGAACGCCCTGGAGCAGTACCGCGAGGCCACCGCCTCCGACGATCCGCGCGCCGCCCTCTTCCGGGCGGCGAAGGGAGCGTGACGACCAGATGTCCCCGATGAACCCGATCGACCCCGACACCCCGATCGGCCCCGGCCTCGGCGAAGGCCTGCCCGGCGCCGGCCCCCGCCGCACCCGCCGCGCCGCCGCGTCCCCGCCGCCGTACGTCCTCACCGAGGACACCCCGGTGTACGTCATCTCCGTGGCCGCCGAACTGTCCGGCCTGCACCCGCAGACGCTGCGCCAGTACGACCGCCTCGGCCTGGTCTGCCCCGACCGCACCGCCGGCCGCGGCCGCCGCTACTCCGCGCGCGACATCCAGCAGCTGCGCGAGGTGCAGCGGCTCTCCCAGGACGAGGGCATCAACCTGGCGGGCATCAAGCGGATCATCGAGCTGGAGAACCAGGTCACCGCCCTCCGGTCCCGCGTCGCGGAACTGGTCGACTCCCTGGAAGGCGCCGCCACCGCCCTCCAGCAGCGCGAGGCCGCCGTCCACGCCTCCTACCGCCGCGACCTCGTCCCGTACCAGCCCCCCACCCCGCAGTCCAGCGCCCTCGTCGTCTGGCGCCCCAAGCGCTGACCGGGCACCCACCGGCCGCCGGCCCCTCCTCCCGGGGGGTGCCGGCGGCTGCCGTGTGGTGAGAGAGTGCGGTCGCCGTCCCTCTCCGGGGCCCAATGGATCTGGCATGCTAAAAATCGTCCAGCGTCAGCGCTGATGGAACGCAGGTAGCACTGCAACGGCAAGGAGTCACGAATGAGTGGACGAGAGCAGCCCCTTGCCGCCGGCTCGACCATCCTCTCGGCGGAAGCTCGCGAGCTGTATCTCGCCGTCGTCCGGGGAGACGGCAGTCTGCCGTCGGGTCCGAATTCCAACACCGATGATTCCGCACGGGACGAGCTGGTGAGACTCGGGCTCCTCGTCCCCGACGCCGATGACGCGGACTTCCTCGTGGCCGTCGATCCCGCGCAGCTCTCGACCAGTCTCAGCCATTCCTGGCAGCGCCAGGCGCTGGAACTCCTGTCCCGCGCGGTGTCCTTCCCATCCGAACTGCAGGAGCTGGCCCGGGAATTCCACACCCCGAACAACTCCGGGGGTTCGATAGAGCATGTGCGCGGGAAAGCCCTGATCAGGCAACGACTGGAGCAGTTCAGGGATTCCGGGTTCGAGGAGGCCCTGGCGCTCCAGCCTGGCGGCCCCCGCCAACCGGACCTCCTCGCCAGGATGATCGCCTACGACCTGAAGACGCTCAGCAGCGGTACGAGGATGCGGACGATCTACCACGCCAGCACCCGTTACCACCAGCCGACCAGGGATTACGTGGCGACGCTGGCGCAGGCCGGCGGCCAGTACCGGACCCTCGACGAGCCCTACACGCGACTCATCGTGATGGACCGGCGAGTGGCCGTGATCCCGATCGACGACGACATGAGCCTCGCGGCCTTCATCTACGACCCGGCCATCGTCGACTACCTCGCCAAGGAGGTGTTCGAGCAGTACTGGAGCCGCGCGCTCGAATTCGAGGGCGACCGGACGGTACCCCAGCAGGTGGTGTCCCGCCTGCGCCAGACGATCATCGACCAAATGCTCGAAGGCACCAACCACCGGGTGATCGCGCGGCGCCTGGGAATCAGCGAACGGACGCTGGCGAGACATATCGCCGAAATGCGGGACGACTACAAGGTCGACTCGCTGTTCCAACTCGGGTACACGCTCGGCCGAAAGGCCCAGGGATCCGTCGACTGAACCGCCCGGCCGCTTTCACCTGAATTCGACGAACTCACCGGAGAATTCCGCCCCCGTGACCGCGCGCCCCGTCGGCCGCGTTCACTGCCAGGAGATGTCGTCCGCGATGGCAACGGCAGCCGTGCCGGCGGTCCCGTCGTGCGAGTCGGCGCCGATCGCGAGCGAGCCCGCACCAGCCACCGCGGCGACGACAGCCAGCGAAAACACTATCTTGCAGACAAATCGGCGCATTTCGGTCACGCCCTCACTCTCTCTGCCGAGATCCGTCACTAGAAGCATCGAGCAGGATAACGGCTCAGATACAACTGCGCGAGAGGTGGCGACCGCCTGCCGCCGGTGGGCGGGATGTGCGTCATCTCCCTGCCAGTCATCCAGATGACACAGGCCAACCCTGGACGCGCCACTGCCCCGCGATGGACGATCAGTTCGCTCCCAATGGTCCGGCAAGGACACCACACCTTGCCAATGTACCGTCAAATTCTAAACCGTTCATCGTGGCGTCAGTCCATAGAACGGTCCACAGCCAACGCATCGCCGACACACACTCCCCCGGTCGGCCTTTCCCCGGAGTCGACATGACCGAGCCCTACCTGCGTCACCACGACAGCCAGGCCCCTGAGGGTCGGCGTGCACGTGTGTTCCTGGCCGCCCCGCTGATGCGACTGACCGGGCCGGCCGACAGCGTGGTGACCCTCGCCAGCCGGACGCGGCTGACGACGCTCCGCACCACCCTCCTCCGCAGCGGTGCCGCCGTGTACAGCGCGCACCACAGCGACGCCTGGACCATCTCCGGCCGCGCGCCCGAGCCCCGCGTCCCCTCCGACTTCCGCGCCCTCCAGTCCGCGGACCTCGTGTTCGCCTACGTCGGCGCCCCGCTCTCGGCCGGCGTGAGCCTGGAGCTCGGCTGGGCGTCGGCGCTGCGCAAGCCGATCGTCCTCCTGGTCGACGAGGCCATCACCCACAACCCGCTGATCGCCACCATCGAGCAGGTCGCCCCCGTCCTCCCGCTGGTCTTCGACGACACCTGGTCGCAGGAGGCCCTCAACCACACGGTCGAGACCGCACTCGACTGGGCCGGCATGGCGCTCTCCCTGCGCGAGGGCTTCTGGACCGCCCCCGGCGAGCAGTTCAACGTCCCCCGGCAGCAGCCCTCCGTCCCCGGCTACTGGCCGACCGGCGCCGCCACCGGCTGAGCAGCGGCTACCCACCGGGCTCCCCCGTCCGGGCTCCCCGCATCTGCCAGCCCAACTGGAACAGCGTCTCCGCGTCGTACAGCTCACGCAGCCGGGCGATGTGACCGGCGACGGTGCGTTCGCTCAGCCCCAACCGGCTGGCGATCGCCCGCTGCGTGAGGCCGCGGGCGAGCAGCCGCCCGACCTGCTCGTGCGCGGCGGGTCCGGCGGAGCTACCAGCCAGGGCTGCCCAGTCCACCACCGTGGCCCGCGCCCACTGCTGATCGAAGACCCCCACCAGGTAGGCCACCATCGCGGGGTCCTCCACGACGGCGACGACCGTGTTGTCGGGAGCCGCCGGAATCACGGCCACGGTGCGGTCGAAGATCAGGGTTCGGGTGAACGGCTCGTCCAGCACCCGGATCGGGGCTCCGACCTGCGTCGACCCTCGTGCGAACCCGACGGTGGGCATGTCGGCGCAGGCCGTCGGCTCGAAGATCGTGCGTATCGCGCCTCCCGCCTCGATGTAGCGGCGGCTCTGCTCCAGCGAGTCCTTCATGTGCTCCGGCGGACGGGCACCGCCGGGTTGGGCGCCGAGGGCCTCGTGCGGATAGTCCTTGACCAACTGCGAGACCAGGTGCCGGATCTCCGCCATGCCCGTCAGCCGACGGGCGCCTCCACCCGACTCGCTCCGACGCGGTGCGGCGTCGTAGGCCTGGGTGAGGTCGTCCAGCAGATCCGGAACGAGCGCGGCCCGGGCGAGCAGGCGGGCGCTCTCCTCCCGCAGGTCCACGCCGATGCGCTCGGCCACGGACCGGGGGTTCACCGCGCTGTAGGCGTTGTCGGCGACGCGGAGGACGAGCAGTCCCAGGTCCGCGAGTTGTCCGACCGTCGGCTCGTCCTCGGGACGGATGTCGGCGACGTGCAGCCGGCCGCCGTCCCTGAGGATCTCCCGGTAGAGCTCCCGGGCGGCGGCGTCCGGCAGGTCGGTGTCAGACATCGTGGGCTCCCCTCATCTGCCAGCCCAGCTGGAACAGCGTCTCGGCGTCGTACTGCTCCCGCAGCCGGGCGATGTGGCCGGCCACGGTCCGCTCGCCCAGGCCCAGGCGGGTGGCGATCGCGCGCTGGGTGAGGCCCTGGGCGAGCAGTCGGCCGACCTGCTCGGGCACGGACGGCTCGATGGAACCGGATTCCAGGGAGGTCCAGTTGACGCCCTCGGCGTCCTGCCAGTGCAGTTCGAAGGTCCGCACCAGGAAGTCGACCACGACCGGGTCGTCGATGACGGCCGCGCTGGTTCCCCCCGGTGCGGCGGCGACCACGGCCACGGTGCGGTCGAAGACCAGCATCTTGGGGAACGAGAACGCCGCGACCCTGATGTGGCAGCCGAGCCCGGTCAGCCGGGCAGCCAGTCGGACGGTCGAGGCGTCGAGACGGGCCGCGGACTCGTAGAGGGTACGGATCGAACCACCTGTCTCCAGGAAGCGGCGGGCGTGGTTCACGGTGTCGTCGGCGGCGTCCACGGGCCGGGCGCCGCCGGGGTGGGCGGAGAGTACCTCGTGGCGGAGCTCCTCGGAGAGTTGGGAGATCCGGTGCCGGATGTTCTCCATGCCCTCGACGACCCGGGTGTTTCCGGAGCGGCCGTGGCGGCGGGACGCCGCGTCATAGGCGACGGTGAGGTCGCCGAACTGGTCCGGGAGTTCCTCGGCCCGCGTCAGCAGACGGGTGCCGGCCGCTCGAAGGTCGGCGCCGATCCGGGCCGTGACCGAGCGCGGGTCCACCGCGCTGAGCGAGCCGTCCAGGACGTAGGGCTTCAGCAGTCCCAGGTCCAGCAGGGTCTGGACGGTCTGCGTGTCCTCCGCCGCCACGTCCGCGATCCGGATCCGGCCGCCCTCGCGCAGGACGGCCAGGTAGAGGGCGCGGGCGGCGGCGTCCGGGAGGGCGGCGGAGAGCTGGGTGGCGGGGGTGTCAGTCATGGTGTTCTCCGCGGAGCTGCCAGCCGAGGTGGAAGAGGCTGTGGGCGCCGTAGCGGTCGCGCAGCCGGGAGATGTGGGCGGCGACGGTGCGTTCGCTCACGCCCAGCCGGGTGGCGACGGCCCGCTGGGTGAGGCCGCGGGCGAGCAGACGGCCGATCCGGACGGTGGTGACGGACGGCGGGTCGAGGTGGCGGTCGGCGGGGGTGGCGCGGGCCCAGTCGCGTTCGAACTGGGCGACCAGATAGGCGACGGTGGTGGGGTCGGTGAGGAAGGCGGCCCGGTTGCGGTCCTCGTCGGCGGGGATGACGGCCACCGCGCGGTCGAAGACCAGTACCCGCTCGTACGGTTCGGCGAGGACGCGGACCTGGGCGCCGTGGCCGGTGCGCAGCGCGACCTGGCTCCGTGCGGCGGGATCGGCGAGGGCGACCGGCTGGTAGACGGTGCGCAGCGAGCAGCCGCGGCGGAGCAGCGAGAGGTCCTGGGCGAGGGCCATCCGGAGGGCTTCGAGCGGACGCGGTCCGGGCTGGGCGGCGAGGACCTCCTCCCGGCACTCCGAGACGAGTTCGCCGACCCGCCGGCGGACCTCGGCGGCGTCGTCGACGGTGCCGGCCGTGGGGCCGCCGACACCGGGCCCGACAGCCGGGAGGTCGACGGCCGACGGCCCGACCGGGTGGTGGGCGGCGTCGTAGGCGCGGGCCAGCGGCCCGAGGGTGCCCGGGAGCCGCTCGGCGTGCCGCAGCAGGCGGAGGGCGCGGGTGCGCAGTTCGAGGCCGATCCGGTCGCCGAGGGCGCGCGGGCTCGCGGCGGTCCAGCCGGTGGCGGTGGGGGTGAGCAGGCCGCGGGCGACGAGGGCGGCCAGGGTGGGGCGGTCGGCGGGGGCGAGGCTCTCGGGGCGCAGTCGGCCGCCGCCCCGGACGGCGGCGAGGTAGAGCGCCCGCTCGGCCGGGCTCGGCTCATCGGTCATCGCGGGCGCCTCGCATCAGCCAGCCGAGCTGGAAGAGGGTCTGGGCGCCGTAGCGGTCGCGCAGCCGGGAGATGTGGGCGGCGACGGTGCGTTCGCTCAGGCCCAGCCGGGTGGCGACGGCGCGCTGGGTGAGGCCGCGGGCGAGCAGCCGGCCGACCCGGTCGGGGATGGTGCGGGCGGGTGCCTGGCCGAGGGCGGCGGCCTCGGCGGTGTCGGCGCGGGCCCAGTCGCGTTCGAAGGTGCCGACCAGGTAGGTGATGGTGGCCGGGTCGGTGATGAAGGCGGCGGTGCTGTTGTCGTCGTTGGCGGAGATCACGGCGACGGACCGGTCGAAGACGATCAGCCGCTGGAAGGGCTCGTCGAGCACCCGGATGAGCGAGCCGTGCCGGGTGACCTCCTCGGCGTAGGCGAGGGCGGGCGGGTCGGCGAGGGCGACCGGCTGGTAGATGGTGCGCAGCGAGCAGCCGCGCCGGAGCAGTTGGACGTCCTGGAGGAGGGCGACCTGGAGGGTGTCGGCGGGCCGGTGGCCGGGCTGCGCGGTGAGGACCTCGGAGCGGCAGTCGGAGACCAGTTGGGAGATCCGCTGGCGGATGTGGACGTGCCCCTCGACGTGGACGGCGCCGCCGGCCCGGTCGGTGGGCCTGGGCATCGCGTCGTAGGCCCGGGTGAGGCCGTCGAGGGCGCCCGGGAGGTTCTCCGCGCGGACCAGCAGCCGGGTGGCCTCGCTGCGCAGTTCGGCGCCGAGGCGGTCGCTGACCGAGCGCGGGCTGACGGCGGTGTAGCAGCGGTCCATCCGGTTGACCATCAACAGGCCGATGTCGATGAGCTGTTGGAGCGCTTCCCGGTCGGCGTCCGCGACCTCGCCGGTGGGGACGCGGCCGCCCTCGGCGATGACGGCCAGGTAGAGCTGCCGGGCGGCCTCGTCGGGCTCCCCGCCCACCGGCCCCTGCTGCGGTGTGACCGCCGGTTCCGCCGTCACGTCGCACTCTCCCTGCCGGACGCCTCTCCCCTGGTGCTGCCCCTGTTCCTCACCGCGCGGGCCGCGGCACCGGTGGGCCGGGCGGGCTCACGGTGCCGGTGGGCGGTACGGCGTGATCATGGATCAGGCGGTCACGGTACCGGGTGGGACGGCGGACCCCCGGGCCCGGGTGCCGTCGCACGCCGGGTCGTCCGGGGGCCGCCATCGGTACGCCAATGCCAAGGCGCTCCCGTCGAGGCGGAGCAGCAACGCCTCGACGGGTCCGGCCGGGAGGCCATCACCACACATGGTCCCGGCCGGCGCCCTTCCCCCCCGTTCCACCGGTGCGGGTTGTCGCACCTGCGGTCAGTTTCGAAGAGCGAGTCGCCACCATCAGGCTGCGGTTGCCTGGACGACTTGGCGTGCCTCCACCCTCACAGCGTGACGGCCGGTGAACAAGTGCCGCCCGAGTGCATGTTCGCGCAATTGCAGCTATCTGCATCCGGGCGCGGCCGCGGGCTGTTCGGGCGGTGGGACGGATTCCGGTGGAAACCCGGGCCCGGAAGGGGAGTCGGCGCCGCCCGGCACTTCCGCCGGGCCGCTGTGCGCGGTCGTCCCGGCCGTGCGCGTTCCTGCATCCTCGGCGTACTCCTGAGCGGGCCCGTCCGCGCGCCGGGGCGGGCCCGGCCGCCCTCCTCAGCGGGCCAGCAGCCGCCCCCGCGCCAGCCCGGCCGCGGTGCCGCCCGCGGCGAGCACCCAGGCGAACGCCAGCAGCAGGTACAGGCCGACGGCCAGCCCGCTGAAGCCCGCGAAGCCGGTGTGCCGGACGAGCGCGGAGGCGCCGGTGACGCAGGTGCCGACCGGGAAGGTGTACGCCCACCAGGTCATCGCGAACGGCATCCCGGCCCGCCGGGCCCGCAGGTTGGCGGCGAGCGCGACGGCCAGCCAGAGCATCGCGACGCCGATCACCGCCACGCCGTACAGCTCGGCGAGGTCGGTCATGGCGGGCGCCAGCGCGGGCAGCACCGGGCGGGCGGCGTCGGCGAGCTGGTGGACCGCGGTGACGGACTGGCCGAGCGGGCCGAGCACCAGGAACAGCGTGGGGGTGAGCGCCAGGGCGGGCAGCCTGCTGTGGAACAGCCCGGTGAACACCACCGGCAGCAGCACCAGGGTGGCCAGCAGGCCGACGCCGAACAGCGCCCAGCAGCCGTACAGCATGGCCTGCTGGGCCGTTCCGGCCGGCAGGTGCGGGACGAGCGCCGGGCCGCAGGCGGAGGCGACCAGCGGGGCGACCACCGGCAGCAGCCAGGTCGGGTTGGCCTCCAGGGCGGAGACCCGGTGCCGGGTGATCATCAGGTACGGGATGCCGCCGGCCACGACCAGCGCGTACACGGTGCCGAGGCCCCACAGCACCGCGTCCAGGGCGACCGCCGGGCCGGTGCCGATGACCCGGGAGCCGAGCAGCAGGGTGCCCAGCCCGACCGAGAGCAGCGCCATCGGCGGGCAGCCGTAGAAGACCGCGGTCGCCGGGTTGTCCAGCAGCTGGGCGCGGGCCGCCTCGCGGTGCCGGGTGAGGTGGACCAGCCGGGCCCCGGCCAGCACCAGCAGGGCGGCCAGCGCGAGCGCCCACAGCACCTCGCCGAACCCGGTCAGCCCGGGCGGCCGCACCGGCAGGACGGCGGCGCCGTTCGCCAGGATCGCGGTGCCCATCACGGCGGCGTACCAGTTGGGGCCGAGCTGGGCGAGGTCGGGCCGGGGGCGGGCGGCGGGGCGGGCGAGGGGTCGGATACCGGCCAGAGTGGACATGCTCCCACCGTCGCCCGGAAGGCCCGGCGGCCGGTAGCGCCGGGGCTTCTATGGGGGCATAGCCTGGACCTATGCCCCTCTCCTCGCACGTCCCCGAACTCGGCGCCCTGGAACTGCTGCTCGCGGTGGCCCGGCTGGGCAGCGTCGGACGGGCGGCGGCCGAGCTGGGCGTCAGCCAGCCGACCGCCAGCGCCCGGATCAAGGGCATGGAGCGGCAGATCGGCGTCCCGCTGCTGGACCGCTCGCCCCGGGGCAGCCGGCCGACCGAGGCGGGCCGGCTGGTGGTCGAGTGGGCCCGGCAGGTGGTGGAGGCGGCGCAGGCGCTGGACGCCGGGATCGACGCGCTGCGCGAGCGGCGGGACGCCAAGCTGCGGGTGGTGGCCAGCCTGACCGTCGCCGAGTACCTGATGCCCGGCTGGCTGCTGGGCCTGTCCGAGGCCAGCCCGGGGACGGCGGTGACGCTGCGGACGGCGAACTCGGCGGAGGTCGCCGGGCACGTCCTGGCCGGGGACGCCGACCTCGGCTTCGTCGAGGGCCCGTCCACCCCGCCCGGGCTGGCCGGCGCGGTGGTGGCGGCGGACCGGCTGGTGGTCGTGGTGGCGCCCGGCCACCCGTGGGCGCGCCGCCGCGTCCCGCTGACCGGGGCCGAGCTGGCGGCCGTCCCGCTGGTGCTGCGCGAGCCCGGCTCGGGCACCCGGGAGGTGCTGGAGGCGGCCCTGAAGCCGTACGGGGGCGCGGCGCGGCCCCGGATGGAGCTGGCCTCGTCGACCGCGCTGAAGGCGGCGGCGATGACCGGGGCGGGGCCGGTCTGCCTGAGCGAGCTGGCCGTGGTGGAGGAGCTGGCCACCCGGCGGCTGGTCGAGGTGCCGCTGGTGGAGGAGCTGGACCTGCGGCGGCCGCTGCGCGCGGTCTGGCCGGCCGGGCAGCGGCCGAGCGGGCCGGCCCGGGAGCTGCTGGGGCTGACCCGGCGGCCCGTCGGGCGTCCGGCCGGGCGCCGGCTTCCCCCGGCCTGAAAAACCCTGTCCCGGGAAAGGTTGAGCGGAATAGACTCAACTTAGTGCATGCTGTACGTAGCAGTAGTGAAGGACGACGAGGGAGGACACCCCAGCAGTGGACGCCAGCAAGTTCACCACCAAGACGCAGGACGCCCTGTCCGCCGCGATCCGGCAGGCGGGCACGGCCGGCAACCCGGACGTCAGGCCGGTGCACATCCTGATCGCCCTGCTGGAGCAGCCCGAGGGCATCGCCCGGCCCCTGCTGGAGGCGGTCGGCGCCGACGTCGCCCGGGTCGACGCGGAGGCCCGCCGCCAGGCGGCCGCGCTGCCCAGCGCGATGGGCTCGACGGTCTCCGCGCCGCAGCTCGCCCGGGACACCGTCGCGGTGCTCACCGAGGCCGGCAAGCGCGCCAACGACCTGGACGACCAGTACGTCTCCACCGAGCACCTGATGGTCGGCCTGGCCGCCGAGGGCGGCCAGGTGGCCGAGCTGCTGGTGCACCAGGGCGCCACGCCGAAGGCGCTGCTCGCCGCGTTCAAGGACGTCCGGGGCAGCGGCCGGGTCACCTCGCCGGACCCGGAGGGCACCTACAAGGCGCTGGAGAAGTACGGCACCGACCTCACCCAGGCCGCCCGGGACGGCAAGCTCGACCCGGTGATCGGCCGCGACCACGAGATCCGCCGGGTGGTCCAGGTGCTCTCCCGCCGGACCAAGAACAACCCGGTGCTGATCGGCGAGCCCGGCGTCGGCAAGACCGCCGTGGTCGAGGGCCTGGCCCAGCGCATCGTGGCCGGCGACGTGCCGGAGTCGCTGCGCGGCAAGCGGCTGGTCGCGCTGGACCTCGGCGCGATGGTCGCGGGCGCCAAGTTCCGCGGCGAGTTCGAGGAGCGGCTGAAGGCCGTCCTGAACGACATCAAGGCCTCCGACGGCCAGGTCGTCACCTTCATCGACGAGCTGCACACCATGGTCGGCGCGGGCGCCGGCGGCGACTCCGCGATGGACGCGGGCAACATGCTCAAGCCGATGCTGGCCCGCGGCGAGCTGCGGATGGTCGGCGCCACCACGCTGGACGAGTACCGCGAGCGGATCGAGAAGGACCCGGCCCTGGAGCGCCGCTTCCAGCAGGTGCTGGTCGGCGAGCCCAGCGTCGAGGACTCGATCGCCATCCTGCGCGGCCTCAAGGGCCGGTACGAGGCCCACCACAAGGTGCAGATCTCGGACGCCGCCCTGGTCGCCGCGGCCACCCTGTCCAACCGCTACATCACCTCCCGCTTCCTGCCCGACAAGGCGATCGACCTGGTCGACGAGGCGGCCTCCCGACTGCGGATGGAGATCGACTCCTCCCCGGTCGAGATCGACGAACTCCAGCGCTCGGTCGACCGGTTGCGGATGGAGGAGCTGGCCCTGGAGAAGGAGTCGGACCCGGCCTCGGTGGACCGGCTGGCCCGGCTGCGGCGCGACCTCGCCGACCGGAACGAGCAGTTGAGCGTGCTGACGGCGCGCTGGGAGCAGGAGAAGAAGAGCCTCAACCGGGTCGGCGAGCTCAAGGGGCGGCTGGACGACCTGCACGGCGCGCTCGAACGCGCCCAGCGCGACGGTGACTTCGAGCGGGCCTCCAAGCTGATGTACGCCGAGATCCCGGCCGCCGAGAAGGAGCTCACCGACGCCCAGGAACGGGCGGCCGACCAGGACGCCTCCGCCTCGATGGTCAAGGAGGAGGTCGGCCCGGACGACGTGGCCGACGTGGTCGCCTCCTGGACGGGCATCCCGGCCGGCCGGCTGCTGGAGGGCGAGAGCGCCAAACTCCTGCGCATGGAGGAGGAGTTGGGCCGTCGTCTGATCGGCCAGAAGGAGGCCGTGCAGGCCGTCTCGGACGCGGTGCGGCGCACCCGCTCCGGCATCGCCGACCCGGACCGCCCGACCGGCTCCTTCCTCTTCCTCGGCCCGACCGGCGTCGGCAAGACCGAACTCGCCAAGGCCCTGGCCGACTTCCTGTTCGACGACGCCCGGGCCATGGTCCGGATCGACATGAGCGAGTACGGCGAGAAGCACTCGGTCTCCCGCCTGGTCGGCGCCCCGCCCGGGTACGTCGGCTACGAGGAGGGCGGCCAGCTCACCGAGGCAGTCCGCCGCCGCCCGTACAGCGTGGTGCTGCTGGACGAGGTGGAGAAGGCGCACCCGGAGGTCTTCGACGTCCTGCTCCAGGTGCTGGACGACGGGCGGCTCACCGACGGCCAGGGCCGCACGGTGGACTTCCGCAACGCCATCCTGATCCTCACCTCCAACCTGGGCTCGCAGTACCTGGTCGACCCGGCCACCCCGGAGGCCGAGAAGCGGGAGCTGGTGCTGGGCGCCGTCCGGTCCGCGTTCAAGCCGGAGTTCCTCAACCGGCTGGACGACATCGTGGTCTTCGAGCCGCTGGGCACCGGCGAGCTGAGCCGGATCGTCGACCTCCAGGTGGCCCTCCTGGGCGAGCGCCTGCGGGAGCGGCGGCTCACCCTGGACGTCTCCGAGGCCGCCCGCGACTGGCTGGCGCTCACCGGCTACGACCCGGCGTACGGCGCCCGCCCGCTGCGCCGGCTGGTGCAGTCCGCGATCGGCGACCAGCTGGCCCGGGCGATCCTGTCCGGCGCGGTGCACGACGGGGACACCGTCGTGGTCGAGCGGGACGAGGAGGGCGACCGCCTCACCGTGCGCGGCCGGGGGCCGCTGGAGAAGTAGCACCGCCGGGCGTCCGGCGCACGGGCCGTTCCCTCCGCTCCGGCGGCGGGGGACGGCCCGTTCCCCGTCCTCGGGCGGCGCCGGACGCCGTCACTCCGCCGCCTGCCGCAGCAGCCGCCGGGTCCGCTCCCGCCGGCTGCGCGCCAGCCGGTGCAGTTCGGCCACCTGGGCGTCCGGCAGGTCCCAGGTCTGGGTCAGCAGCCGCAGCGTGGACACCCGCGGGCAGGACACCTCCCGCTCCAGGTCCCGGATCGACCGCACGCTCAGCCCGGTCGCCTCGCCCAGTTGCTCCTGCGTCATCCCCCGGTCCAGCCGGATGCTCCGCAGCAGCGCCCCGAGCGATGCGCCGTCCCCCGTCGCCGCTCCACCCACTCCTGTTCCCCCCTCAATTCCGGACAGTCCGCCTCAGGACAGCTCAACTCACCCGGCCGGGCCGGGATTTGACCGAAGCGATTTCCGTCGCACGCTAACCGCATCCGGCCGGCGCGGCAGCCGAACCGGTGCGCCGGGCGCGTGACGTGGCTCACGCGCCCGCCCTCCGGACGGCCTCCGCCCCACCGCCGCGCACCCTCCGTGACCGCCGCCCGCTCCACCCCCGCCGGAACCGTCGGAGAACACCCGGGGAAGCCCGGGAAGAACCCGGGAGGGACACCGGGAACAACACCGCGAAGAACGCCCGACGAAGATCGACTCGCCCCTCGGCCACCCCTGTGAGCGAAGCCCCGGATGAGGCAGGATGGGAGGTGGAAAGGGCGGCCTCTCATTGCCGGCCACCACGTGCACTGAGGAAGAGGACCCCCATGAGCATCGACCCGTCGTCCATCCCGTCCTTCGGCATGCCCCAGGGCGGCCAGCCCGGCGGCCAGGGCGGGCGGCCGGCCGGCCCGCCGCCGATCATCGTCCCGGACCAGGGCCTGGTCACCCAGCTGCTGGACCAGATGCAGCTCAAGCACGTCGTGGACGAGGAGGGCGACCTCACCGCCCCCTGGGAGGGCTTCCGCGTCTACTACATGTTCCGCGGCGAGCAGAAGGAGCTCTTCGCGGTGCGCGCCTTCTACGACCGCGCGTACCCGCTGGAGAAGAAGGGCGAGATCCTCGACCTGATCGACGAGTGGAACCGCGAGACCCTCTGGCCCAAGGTCTACACCCACACCCACGAGGACGGCGTGGTCCGCCTGATCGGCGAGGCCCAGATGATCGTCGGCACCGGCGTCAACCTGGACTACTTCGTCACCACCACCGCCAACTGGACCCAGGCCGCGGTCGGCTTCGAGCAGTGGATCGTCGAGCGCCTCGGCCTCCAGAACGAGATCGAGGGCGAGGACGGCGAAGGCACCGAGGGCACCGACGAGGCCTGATCCCGCCCCGGTACCTCCGCACCGCCCGTTCGGCCCGCCACCCGCCTCCGCGCCGGTGGCGGGCCGTTCTTGTCCCCGGCTCCCGGCTGACCCAGGATGGCCTGACAACGAGCCGTGAGGAGCCACCGATGGGTACCAGGCCACTGCTGAACCGCCGACTGGCCGGGATGGGCACGACGGTCTTCGCCGAGATGTCCGCCCTGGCCACGGCCACCGGCTCGATCAACCTCGGCCAGGGCTTCCCGGACACCGACGGGCCCGAGGAGGTCCGCGAGGCGGCCGTACGGGCCCTGCGCGAGGGCCGCGGCAACCAGTACCCGCCCGGCCCCGGCATCCCCGAGCTGCGCACCGCGATCGCCGAGCACCAGCAGCGCTTCCACGGCCTCGCGTACGACCCGGACGGCGAGGTGCTGGTCACCGCCGGCGCCACCGAGGCCATCGCCGCCACCCTGCTGGCCCTGCTGGAGCCCGGCGACGAGGTGATCGCCTTCGAGCCGTTCTACGACTCCTACGCCGCCTGCATCGCGATGGCCGGCGCCACCCGGGTGCCGCTCACCCTGCGGGCCCCGTCCTTCCGCCCCGACCCGGACGAGCTGCGCGCCCTGATCACCCCGCGCACCCGGCTGCTGCTGATCAACACCCCGCACAACCCGACCGGCACCGTCCTCACCGCCGAGGAGCTCGCCACCATCGCCGAACTCGCCGTCGAGCACGACCTGCTGGTCGTCACCGACGAGGTCTACGAGCACCTGGTGTTCGGCGCCGCCCACCACCCGATCGCCGCCCTGCCCGGCATGCGCGGACGCACCGTCAGCATCTCCTCGGCCGGCAAGACCTTCTCCTTCACCGGCTGGAAGGTCGGCTGGGTCACCGCGAGCCCGGACCTGGTCGCGGCCGTGCGCACCGCGAAGCAGTACCTCACCTACGTCAGCGCCGGCCCCTTCCAGTACGCCGTCGCCGAGGCCCTGCGGCTGCCGGACACGTACTTCGACACCCTCCGCGCCGACCTGCTGCGCAAGCGCGACCTGCTGGTCGACGGCCTCACCGCGGCCGGCTTCCGGGCCTTCACCCCCGAGGGCACGTACTTCGTCACCACCGACATCACCCCGCTCGGCGAGAAGGACGGCATCGAGTTCTGCCGTGCCCTGCCCGGCCGTTGCGGCGTCGTCGCCATCCCGAACGCGGTGTTCTACGACGACGTGGACGCCGGCCGTAGCCTGGTCCGCTTCACTTTCTGCAAAAAGGACGAGGTCCTTCAGGAGGCCGTCGCCCGCCTGCAGCGCCTGTGAGGGGCCGCACGCCCCCTTTCACGCCCTTCTCCGCACCCTTCGAACGGGGCTTCCCGCAGTCCGACACCAGTTCCGATGGATCATCAACTTCCTTGATCGGCTTGCTTGTTTGCCGCCACTGAGGCACGCTGGCCGACCCTCCGGGCACTCTCCCGCCGCCCTCCACGCCCCGCGCCTGGAGGGCGGCGGTGCGTGATGCGCCCGAACAGCGCACACCCGGCGCGCACGGCGCGCAATCCGGTGATAGGGGCGCGCGCTGTGCAGACTCGCACACGGGCTCGATCAGAGCCGGGAAGCAGGTGTGCTCGAAACGGTGAATGCTTGACAAAGTTGGGTAAATCACCGGCGGGCCCGACGTATTCGTGCTTCTCTGCTGCTGAATCTCCAGCCGGAATCCTTCCTTCCACGGTCGGCCGCGCCCAGGGCCGCACAGCCACGAACAGCCTCGCCATCGCCTAGGCCTACTCGGTGCTGCTCGGCGGGCGCGCACGGAGCTGAAACGCGGAGCCGAGCATGCTCACCACACTGCAGACCTCCTACACGGACACCCGCGCCGGTGACCTCGCCTGGTGCCTCGGCGGCGACCCGCTGCCCGCTCTCGCCGTCCGCGACCTGAGACTCGACGGAGGCGGCCGACCGGGCACGTCCGGCACCCTCCAGCTGCGCCTGCTGGGCGCCTCCCACCAGGTGGTGATCGACGCGGGCCCCGGCCGGTGTCTGGAGACCGTCGCCTGTCTGCCCGGCCGCCGCACCCCGCTGCCGGCCCGGGTGGCCAAGCAGGTCGGCGGCTGGGAGTACGAGTTCGCCGCCCGCATCGAGGCGCTGCCGCCGCACGACTTCGCGGCCCGCGCCCAGGAGTTGCTGGCCCTGGTCGAGGGGCACCCCCGCGGCCTCGCCGGGGTCTTCCCGGGCGACCCGAGCGCCTTCACCGCGCTGGTCACCCAGGGCGGCCCGGACCGGCTCCTGTGGCGCACCTGGCACGCCTATCCGCAGGAGGGGCAGCTGGTGTGCACCCGCTCCTCGCTGGTGGTGTCCGGGGCATGACCGCCCCAAGCCCGGAGCGGAACACCGGTCCGGCCGTAGGCCGCCCAACCCGGTCCTACGAATCGTACGCAGGAACGATTCGTCAATCCGACGTCGCTCACTGTCCGTCGGATGGGCGCAGCCATCCGTCCCGCGCGTCCCCTAGCGTTTGTTCGTGATCAACCATCCGGCCGGTCCGCCCGCACGCCCGCGAGTGGACCTCGACGACGGCACCCCACCCCGGCCCGGGCGAGCCCACGCCCCACTCCTGCCCGCCCGCCGTCGCTCCCGGCTGCGCTCCCGACCCCGGTTCGCCCGCCTGACCGTCCTGCTGGCCGCGTTCGTCTGCGCGGCCTGCGGACTCGTCTACGAGCTCGAACTCGTGGCGCTCGGCGACTACCTGCTCGGGGACACGGTCACCCAAACCTCCGTCGTGCTCTCCGTCATGGTGTTCGCGATGGGCCTCGGCTCCCTGCTCGCCAAACGGCTCACCAGCCGGCCCGCCGCCGCCTTCGCCCTGGTCGAGTGCGCGCTCGCGCTCACCGGCGGACTCTCCGTCCTCGCCCTCTACTCCTGCTGGGCCTGGTTCGGCCGCTACCAGGCCGCCATGGTCGGCCTCACCTGCCTGATCGGCATCCTCATCGGCGCCGAGATCCCCCTGCTGATGACCCTCATCCAGCGGATCCGGCGCGAGGACGCCGGACGCGCCGTCGCCGACCTGTTCGCCGCCGACTACGTGGGCGCGCTGGTCGGCGGCCTCGCCTTCCCGTTCCTGATCCTGCCCGGCCTCGGGCCCGGTGACGGAGCGCTGCTCACCGGCGCCGTCAACGCCGTCGCCGGAGCGGCCGTGGTGCTCTGGCTGTTCCGCGAGGAACCCGCCCCCCGGATACGACGGCTGCTCTGGGGCGGCTGCCTGCTCGTCCTCGCCGTGCTCGCGGCGGCCGCGGCCGGCTCCGACGCCGTCGAACGCGCCGCCCGGCACGCCCTGTACGGCGACCAGGTCCGCTACGCGACCCGCAGCCGGTACCAGGAGATCGTGCTCACCGGCCCCGCCGAGGGCCCGCTCCGGCTCTACCTCGACGGCCGGCTCGCGGTCTGCGGACCCGACGAGTACCGGGGCAACGAGGGCCTCGTCCACCCCGCCATGGCGGCCGGCCCGGACGCCCGGGTCCTGCTGCTCGGCGGCGGCGACGGACTCGCCCTGCGGGAGGTGCTGCGGCACCGGGGCGTCCGCACCGTCCGGCTGGTCGACGCCGACCCCGCCCTCCCCCGGCTCGCCCGCACCGACCCCGGGCTCGCCGCCCTCGGCGGCCGCTCCCTGGACGACCCCCGGGTCCGCACCACCGCCGCCGACCCGATGGCCTGGCTGCGCGGCGCGGGCGCCTCCGGCGGGGACGGGCCGTACGACGTGGTGCTCGCCGACCTCCCGGCACCGGCCGACGGCGGGCCGGTCAAGTTCCACTCCCAGGAGTTCTACGGCCTCGCCACCCGGCTGCTCTCCCCCGGCGGCCGGATCGCCGTCCGCGCCGGGAGCGACCTGGACGGCCTCTGGCAGATCGAGTCCGGCCTGCGGACGACGGGCCTGCAGACCGCCCCGTACGCCGTCCCGGGCAGCGCCACCGCCGCCTGCCGCCCCGGCCCGCCGGACGGCGCCCAGAACTTCCTCCTCGCCGCCGCCACCCGGCCCCCGCTCACCCTCGCCCCCGACGCCCCGGCCCCCCGCGCCCTCACCCCCGACACCCTCCACGCCACCACCACCCGCCTCACCGCCCTCCGCCCCGCCCACCCCCCGGCCGCCCTCACCCTCCTCGGCCCCCGCTGAGGGCGTGGCGCGAGGAACGGGACCGGTGGGCGGGGCGGCCCCGGGCCTGGGGCCGGGGCGATGGTGCGACGGCCGAGGGAACGGGTGGGGTGGGGAAAAATCTGGTGGTGGTGGGTAGGGACCGGGCGGGGACCAGTCGGTAGGCTCCGTGGCATGGAGCATGAGGTTGTCGTCCCGATGTCCGCCGAGCTGGTGCGGCAGGCCTTGCAGGATCCGGCGCTGCTGGCGCGGAGCGTGCCGGGGCTGAGCACCGAGCCGGCCGCGGTCGGGTCCGGTGCGGCCGAGGAGATCGGCGGCCGGCTGAAGCTGCGGATCGGCGGCTCCACGATCACGTACAAGGGCGTGCTGTCGCTGATCGAGGGCCGGGAGGGCGTACTGACCGTGTTCGCCGAGGGCGAGGAGGCCCGGGGCAGCGGTGAGGCGACCGCCACCGTCCGGGTCAGCGTCGTGGACGGCGCCGAGGACGGCACCGCGGCGATCCGCTTCACCGGCGACCTGAGCGCCACCGGCCGGCTGACCGAGTTCGACGAGGAGACCCTCGACGCCACCGGCCGCCGGCTGCTGGACAGGTTCGCCGCCGCGCTGGTCGCCCCGGAGGGCGAGCAGCCGCAGGATCAGGAGGGCGCGGAGGACGTGGAGGGCCAGGACGCGGAGACCGCGACCGGCGCCGGTGTGGTCTTCATCGAGGAGCGCCAGGACCAGCCCGGCGACGACCTGGACGACGACCTCTCCGACCTGATCGCCTTCTCCGACGCCGACGCGGAGCGCTTCGGTCTGCCCACCGGCTCCGCCGACGACGACGAGGACGACGTCGAGGGCGAGGACGCGGACGGCTCGGCCGAGCAGGACGGCGTCGCCGAGGAACTGCCCGCCGAGCCGCTCTTCGCGTACGAGGACGAGCCGGTGCTCTCCGGCCCGGTGCGCCGCAGCATCGTCGGCCGGTCCGCCGAGGAGGTGGACCACGCCCCGCCGCGCGGCCCGTACGCCCCGGCGCTGCCCGCCCGCAGCGCGCGGGCCCGGGCGGCGTCCCGCTGGGGCGGGGAGGCCGGCGGGATCGTGGTGCCGGGCACCGGCGGCCGCAACGCGGTGCCGTGGGTGATCGGCGGCTCGGTGGCGCTGCTGGGCGGTGCCGTGGTGCTGGTCAGGGCGCTGCGCCGGCGCTGACCGGGCGCGAGCCCGGAGAGCCGCGGGGACTGCCAGGGCCTAGACTGAACGCTCATGAGCAACGACCGCGACGCCCTGCTGGCACAGATCAAGGACAAGGCCGTCGTGCACGGCAAGGTCACCCTCTCCTCCGGCAAGGAGGCCGACTACTACGTCGACCTGCGCCGGATCACGCTGGACGGCGTGGCCGCCCCGCTGGTCGGCCGGGTGATGCTGGACGCGACCTCGCACCTGGAGTACGACGCCGTCGGCGGTCTGACCCTGGGCGCCGACCCGGTGGCCGCCTCGATGCTGCACGCCGCCGCCGCGCGCGGGCAGCAGCTGGACGCCTTCGTGGTCCGCAAGACCGGCAAGGCGCACGGCCTGCAGCGCCGGATCGAGGGCCCGGAGGTCAAGGGCCGCCGGGTGTTGGCCGTCGAGGACACCTCCACCACCGGCGGCTCGGTGCTGACCGCCGTGGAGGCGCTGCGCGAGGCGGGTGCCGAGGTGGTCGGCGTCGCGGTGATCGTGGAGCGCGGCGGCGCGGCCGCCGTCGAGGCCCAGGGCCTGGAGTACGTGACCGCGTACACCCTGGACGACCTGGGTCTCTGACCCCCACCGGCCTCGGCCGGCTTCGGCCGGCCGGGACGACGAACGCCGGGCAACGAACGACCGAGGGCC
>NZ_JBHVET010000018.1:0-30619 GCF_042802135.1 Kitasatospora sp. NPDC057512 | reverse complement strand
GGCCCCCCCCCCGCCGCCCCCCGGCCGCTCCCCGCCGCCGGTGGCCGTTTGGCCCCGCGTGGTGCGCCCGACGGGGGGGGGCGGGCGCGGGGGGGCGCGGGGGGGGGGGGGGGGGGGGGGGGGGGGCTGCTCGCTCACGCCGTCGATTATCACCCGACCGCCGCACACGGCGGAGGAGCCGTCCCGGCCGGTGGGACGGCTCCTCCTCGTTCGGTGCGGGCCCGGCGTTCCGTTTCCGTGCGGGCCCGGCGTTCCGGTTCCGTGCGGGCCCGGTGTTCCGGTTCCGCACGGCCCGGCGTTCGCCTCGGGCTCAGCCGAGCTTGGACACGTCGCGGACGGCGCCCTTGTCGGCGGAGGTGGCCATCGCGGCGTAGGCCCGCAGGGCCTGGCTGACCTGGCGCTCGCGGTTCTTCGGCCGGTAGCCGTCCGCGGCCTCCAGGGCGCGGCGGCGCTCGGCCAGGACCTCGTCCGGGACCTCCAGGGAGATCCGACGGCCGGGGATATCGATGGCGATGGTGTCCCCGTCCTCGACCAGCGCGATGGTGCCGCCGGAGGCCGCCTCCGGGGAGGCGTGGCCGATGGACAGGCCCGAGGTGCCGCCGGAGAAGCGGCCGTCGGTGACCAGCGCGCAGGCCTTGCCCAGGCCCCGGCCCTTCAGGAAGGAGGTCGGATAGAGCATCTCCTGCATGCCCGGGCCGCCCTTGGGGCCCTCGTAGCGGATGACGACGACGTCGCCCTCCTTGACCCGCTTGGCGAGGATCGCCTCGACCGCGTCCTCCTGGGACTCGACCACGACGGCCGGGCCGCTGAAGGTCCAGATCGACTCGTCCACGCCGGCGGTCTTCACGATGCAGCCGTCCTCGGCGAGGTTGCCGTACAGCACGGCCAGGCCGCCCTCGACCGAGTAGGCGTGCTCGGCGCTGCGGATGCAGCCCTTGGCGGCGTCGGTGTCCAGCGACTCCCAGCGCTCGGACTGCGAGAAGGCCTCGGCGGAGCGGACGCAGCCGGGGGCGGCGTGCCACAGCTCGACGGCCTCGGCGGACGGCGAACCGCCGCGCACGTCCCAGGTCTTGAGCCACTCGGCGAGCGAGTCGGCGTGCACGGTGTGGACGTCCTCGTTGAGCAGCCCGGCCCGGTACAGCTCGCCGAGGATGGCCGGGATGCCGCCGGCCCGGTGCACGTCCTCCATGTAGTACGAGCCGTTCGGCGCGACCTTGGACAGGCAGGGCACCTTGCGGGAGATCGCGTCGATGGCCCGCATGTCGAAGTCCAGCTCGGCCTCCTGGGCGGCGGCGAGCAGGTGCAGGATGGTGTTGGTCGAGCCGCCCATGGCGATGTCCAGGGCCATGGCGTTCTCGAAGGCGGCGCGGGTGGCGATCGCCCGGGGCAGCACCGAGGCGTCGTCACCGCCGTAGTAGCGGTTCGCGATCTCGACGACGTTCTGCCCGGCCCGCTCGTACAGGTCCCGGCGGGCGGTGTGGGTGGCGAGCACCGAGCCGTTGCCCGGCAGCGAGAGGCCGATCGCCTCGGTCAGGCAGTTCATCGAGTTGGCGGTGAACATGCCGGAGCACGAGCCGCAGGTGGGACAGGCGTTCTCCTCGATGATCGCGATGTCCTCGTCGGAGACGTTCTCGTTGACCGCCTGGGAGATCGCGTCGACCAGGTCGAGCTTGCGCACGGTGCCGTCGACCAGGGTGGCCTTGCCGGCCTCCATCGGGCCGCCGGAGACGAAGACGGTCGGGATGTTCAGGCGCAGCGCGGCCATCAGCATGCCCGGGGTGATCTTGTCGCAGTTGGAGATACAGATCAGGGCGTCGGCGCAGTGCGCGTTGACCATGTACTCGACCGAGTCGGCGATCAGGTCGCGCGAGGGCAGCGAGTAGAGCATGCCGCCGTGGCCCATCGCGATGCCGTCGTCCACGGCGATGGTGTTGAACTCGCGCGGGATGCCGCCCGCCTGCTTGATCGCCTCGGAGACGATCCGGCCGACCGGCTGGAGGTGGGTGTGCCCGGGGACGAACTCGGTGAAGGAGTTGGCCACCGCGATGATCGGCTTGCCGAAGTCCTCGCGGGCTACGCCGGCCGCCCGGAGAAGCGCCCGGGCGCCTGCCATGTTGCGACCGTGGGTGACCGTACGGGACCTCAGCTCGGGCACTGTGCTCCACTCCTTCGGGGCTCTCGCGGGCACCCCGCTGCTGGGAGGGTTCGGGGGCCGCTGTGGGTACCGAGCCTACGCCCGCCGTCCGGTCGGCGGACGGTCCGTCCGCGATGCGGGCAGGCGGTGATGCGGGCGGGCGACGATGCGGGCGGGCGGCGGGGCGGGGCAGGCGGCGATGTGGGCGGGCGCTTTGGCGGCGGGCTCCGCGCGTCAGCCGGGCTTGACGGCCACGGTGAGGTCCAGGCTGAACGGCTCGACCACGACGCCGTCCGGGAACGCGGCGACCATGGCCTCCCGTTCGGCGGCCAGCACCGGCGCGCGCTCCTCGGGGCCGAGCGAGGCCAGGTAGGAGCGGGAGGTGAGGTCGGTGAGCACGTGCTCGACGGTGACCCGCCGCTCCCAGCGCAGAGCCGTCCGCTCGACCGCGAGGCCGGCCGGGGCGAAGTGCCCGACGTGGCCGCTGATCCCGCCGTAGCCGTGGTAGCGGTCGGGGAGGGCGGCGGCCATCCGCTCGCTCCTGGCCCGGACCCACGGCACGGTCTCGTCGTACACGTTCCACCAGGCGGCGACGGCGCCCCCGGGCCGCAGCACCCGGACCGCCTCGGGGACGGACTTCTCGGGGTACGTCCAGTGGAAGGCCTGGGCGTAGGCGACCAGGTCGACGGACCCGTCGTGGAAGGGCAGGTCGTCACCGGTGCCCCGGACCAGCGGCAGACCGGGCGAGGAGGCCAGGAACCGGGCGGCCATGCCGGGGCTGGGCTCGACGGCGACGACCTCCGCGCCCCGGGCGGCCAGCAGCCGGGTCGCGATGCCCGTCCCGGCGCCGACGTCCAGGACCCGGGCACCGGCGAGGCCGCGGCCCCAGAGCCGCTCCAGCGCGTCGAACAGCTCGTCGGGATAGCCGGGACGGCCCCGCTCGTACTCGGCGGCGACCCCGCCGAAGCTCGCGGCGGCCTCGCGGTAGTTCCGACCCTCCGTCATGCGTCCCCCTTCGTAAGGAAGTTGGCGCCCGGGCGGACCGGGCGGCTCAGCGTACGCGCGAGGGGGTGGCCAGGTGCAAGCGGGTAAAAGCGAGGGCCTCGGCCAGGTCGGCCTCGCGTTCGGCGGGGGAGGCCGAGCGGCGGGTGTTGACCTCCAGCACCACGTGGCCGTCGAAGCCGGTACGGGCGAGGTGCTCCAGCAGCTCGGCGCAGGGCTGCTTGCCGCGGCCGGGAATCAGGTGCTCGTCCTTGCCGGAGCCGCTGCCGTCGGCCAGGTGGACGTGGGCGAGCCGGTCGCCCATCCGCTCGACCATGGCGAAGGTGTCGATCCGAGAGGTGGCGGCGTGCGAGAGGTCGATGGTGAAGTGCCGGTACTCCTCGTCGGTGACGTCCCAGCCGGGGGCGTACGCGAGCATCTCGCGGTCGCGGTAGCGCCACGGGTACATGTTCTCGACGGCGAAGCGGACGTCGGTCTCGCCCGCCATCCGGTGGATCCCCTCGACGAACTCCCGGGCGTACTGGCGCTGCCAGCGGAACGGCGGGTGGACGACCACGGCGCTCGCGCCGAGCTTCTCGGCCGCCGCCCGGGCCCGGACCAGCTTGGTCCAGGGGTCGGTGCTCCACACCCGCTGGGTGATCAGCAGGCAGGGCGCGTGCACGGCCAGGATGGGCAGCCCGTGGGCGTCGGAGAGCCGGCGCAGGGCGTCGATGTCCTGGCTGACCGGGTCGTTCCAGACCATCACCTCGACCCCGTCGTAGCCGAGCTTGGCGGCCAGCTCGAAGGCGACGGCGGTGCTCGCCGGGTACACCGAGGCGGTGGACAGCGCCACCTTGGTGTCCGGGATGTGCAGGGCCGGGTGCCGGGGCAGCACCAGCCGGTCGGTGGTGCGCAGCAGCGGCGGGCGGGCGGCGTCGCGCTTGGCGGCCTTGACCGAGCGGACCGACTGGACGGCGGCCTTGGCGGCGCCGGCGGCCCGGGCGGTGCGGGTCTCCTTCGGGGCGGGCTTGACGGCGGGCCGCTTCGGGGCGGGCTGCTTGGCGGTGGACGTCTTCGGGGTGGACTGCTTCGCGGTGGGTGGCTTCGCCGTCTTCGCCGTCTTCGCCGCGCTGGTCTTCGCCGCCGCGGTCTTCGCGGTGCGCTGGGCGGCCTTGACCGCCTTCGAGGCCTGCTTGGCGGCCTGGGCGGCGGTGGCGCCCGTGACCGCCTTGCCGAGCCTGCGGCGCGGGCCGTCCGGCCGCGACTGCCCGTTCCCGGGAGTGCGGTCCTCCTGCGTTCCGTCCTCGCCCGCTGGTTGCACCACGGGAGACAGCGTAAGCGGAGCACGCGGCGAACGGGGCGGGATGACCGGCGCAGTGACCATCGGCACGTTGTCCCGGGGCGGTCGATCGGCGGTCGATCGGCGGTCGTCCGGCGGTCGTCCGGGACTGGTGTCCGGACAGCTGTCCAGGCGCCCCCGGAGTGCGCGCCCGGCTTACGGGGTGAGCGCCGGGCGGCGGCGGTCGGCCGGGCTGTCCATGGTGTCCAGGCGACGCAGGATGATGCCCTCGCGCAGCGCCCACGGACAGACGTCCAGCTCTTCCAGCCCGAACAGGTCCATCGCGGCGTCGGCGACCAGCGCACCGGCCAGCAGCTGCTTGGCCCGGCCCTCGGAGACGCCGGGGATCCGGGCGCGCTCGGCGACGGTCATCGCGGACAGCCGGGGCAGCCAGGCGGCCAACCCGCTGCGGGTGAGCCGGCGGTCGGTGTACGGACCGGCGTCGGCGGGGGCGGCGCCGGTCATCCGGGCCAGCTGCTTGAAGGTCTTGGAGGTGGCGACCGCGTGCCGGGCCGGGCCGAGCCGGGTGATCTCGCCGACCACGGTGGCGAGCTCGGCCCGGATGTGGCGTCTCAGCTCGCGCAGCCCCTCCGGGTCGGCGACGTCCCCCGCCAGCCAGCGGGCGGTCAGCCGGCCGGCGCCCAGCGGCAGCGAGCAGGCGACGTCCGGCTGCTCGTCCAGGCCGCAGGCGATCTCCAGCGAACCGCCGCCGATGTCCAGGTTGAGCAGCCGGCCCGAGGACCAGCCGAACCAGCGGCGGACGGCCAGGAAGGTGAGCCGGGCCTCGTCCTGCCCGGAGAGCACGCGCAGCTCGACCCCGGTCTCGGCGGCCACCCGGCGCAGCACCTCCTCGCCGTTGGCGGCCTCGCGCACGGCGGAGGTCGCGAACGGGAGGATGTCGACGACGCCCTTGTCCTCGGCGACCCGCAGCGAGGACGCGACGTGGCCGACCAGTCGCTCGACCCCGGCCTCGCTTATCGCGCCGTCCTCGTCCAGCAGCTCCGCCAGACGCAGCTCGGCCTTGTGCGAGTACGCGGGCAGCGGAGCAGCGCCCGGATGGGCGTCCACCACGAGGAAGTGGACCGTGTTGGAACCTACGTCGAGCACACCGAGTCGCATAACTCTCCACGCTACGCGATCCGGGCCCTGGTGAGAGGGGGTGCGGCGGTATTCGCGCCGGTCCGGAACCGGTCGGTGAGCGGGTGGAGGGGTGGGTGGGCGCACGGACGGCGGACGGGCGGCGGGCGAGTGGACGGGCCGGTGATCCGGGGCCCGCCGTCCGTCAGAGGAGGCCGTCCCACAGCTGCTCGACGATGACGGCCCACCAGTTCTCCGGGTCGGCGAAGACCGTGCCGTCGACGGCCGCCAGTGCGCGCTGCAGGGTGTCCACCGCCCCGCCCGCGGCGACCGGGTCGAGCCCGCGCAGTGCCGGCCACCAGCCGGCGAACACCTCCAGGCAGCGGACGAAGGCGCGCAGGTCCGCGTTGCAGTGGCGGGCGGTCGCGTAGTCCGGGTCCACCGCCCGGACGGCGCCGTCCACCGGGTCGAGGGCCAGCAGCGCCCAGCCGTCCGTCCCCAGCACCGACTGCCCGGCGAGCGCCAGGCGCTCCCGCTCGGCCACCCGGGTGCCGCGGCCGAGCCCGGCCAGGTGCGCGGCGAGCGGGGGCAGGACGGTGCCCCGGTGGGTGCCGTCGGCGATCGCTTCCGCGCCCGGGTGGTGCAGCGCGAAGAACCCCGGAACGGCCACCGGGACGCCCACCGCCAGCAGCAACGCGGCCGCGTCCCCGGGCAGTTCGGCGCGGGCGACGTCGGCCGGCTCGAAGCGCTGGACGCCCGCCGGACCGAACCGCTCCGCGAGCCGGGTGGCGAGCGCGGCGTCGGGCTCGCCCGATGTGCCCGATGTGCCGGGTGCGCTGCGCACCGCGCGGGGGAAGGGCACCCGGTTGCGGGCCGGACCGTCCGGCGGCGCCGGCAGCGCCCGGACGGCGGCGGCCCGGTGGTCGAAGCGCGGACCGTACGGAAGCTCGAAGTCGACCCGGACGTGGGGCAGTTCGGCGGCCAGCGCGTACGACCAGTAGCCGCCGGGCAGGGCGCTCGGCCGCAGGTCGGTCCGGACGGCCAGCACGTCCTCGGCGGCGACGCCCTGCTCGCGCAGCCACCACCAGCCGCGCAGCACCGGGTGCGGCAGGCCCGCCGCGGACCGCAGGGCCAGCGACCGCTCCTCGCCGGTGCCGTCCCGGTAGGTCAGCTCGGCCCGGGCGCCCCGGCCGGTGGCCGGCGGGAGGGTCGGGTCGTAGCCGCCCGCGCCGACGAAGTCCCGGTACAGCCCCACCACTTCGTCCACCGGCACCGAGGGCCACACCGTGAACCGCCCGCTCTCCCAGTCCACCACGGCGCAGGCCGCCCCCACCTCCTCGGGCGCCCGCCGCTCCCCCGTCCGCGGGTCGACCACCACCCGGGCGGGCTCCGCCCACACCACCCAGCCGAGCTCGAACTCGTGGGTGCACACCCGCCGCACCGCCCCGGCACCCTGCGGCAGATCCCCGTTGATCCACCGCTGCCCCGCCTCCACCGCCTGCGCCCGCGCAATCATCCGGCCCTCCCCGACCCCGTCCCTGCCCGACCCGCGACCCTACGCCCCCACCGACTCCCCACCCCTGCCACCCACCCCGCGTGGAAAGTCGGCCCCACCGACTTCCCACACCTCCCCCTGCAAGGAATGCGACGCCCTGCCTGCACACCCTTGCTGACCCACACCCCCCAGCACGAAAAGTCGGCCCCACCGACTTTGCGTGCACAGAACCCGAGCGAATATGACGGCCGGTCTACATAGTCCCGGGCAGGCCACGCCCCGCCCCGCTCAAAAGCGCGCGCAGGAAGTCGGCCCCGTCGACTTCTGGCGTGGCTCCCCCTGCCACCGACCCTGTCCCTCTGCGCACGAGAAGTCGATCAGCCCGACTTTCCATGCATCTTCAGGAGAAATATGCAGATCGGTCTACAGATTCTGCCAACCCGCACTCCGCCCTGCGCACGAAAAGTCGACTCCGCCGACTTCCTATGCAGCACCTGGCGAACCTCGACCTGGCTGGCTCGATCGCGCACAGGAAGTCGGCCGGGCCGACTTCTCGCGCGGGCTACCCCCGGTCCCGTGCGGCGAATATGGCGACCGGTCTACAGATTTCTCCACAGAGGAGTGTCGTGTCCGGCTGCGCAGGAAGTCGGGCGGGCCGACATCCTGCGCGGGGTCCGGGGGCGGGTCAGTGGCGCGAGTCAGGTGGCTAGGGGGCAGGGGGTGAGGGGGAGGGGGCGAGGGCAGGCCGTGCGAGTCAGGGGCGGGGTGCGGCTCAGGAAGCGAGGTGGCCGGGGGCACTGCGTCCGGCTGCGCAGGAAGTCGGGCGGGCCGACTTCCTGCGCGGGGTACGGGGTCCGGGTCAGTGGCGAGGGGCAGGCGGGGCGGGTCAGGCGGCGGGGGTGAGGGGGAGGGGGCGGCCTTCGGGGGTGAGGGCGATGGCCCAGAGGCCGTGGGTGGCGGGGTGGAGGGGGGTGGGGGCCTGGCGGGCGAGCTGGTGGTCGAGGTAGGTGACGGCGTCCTGGTGGTTGACGGCGTTCCAGGCGTGCGGGCGGCCGTAGGCGTCGAGGGTGAGGAGCACCGCCTGGGAGCCGTGGCCGGCGCGGCGGAGACCGTCGGCGAGGCGGTCGAAGGCCGGGGCGCCGTCGCCCAGGTCCCGGAAGGGGGCGCCGAGTTCGCGTTCGGCGCGGTCGCGGCCGCCTCGTTCGCCGGCGTCGCCCTCGGTGGGGATGCGCGGGGCCGCGCAGGTCGGGCGACCGGTGTAGCACTCGACCGCCGAGAGGGCGATCTCCAGGCTGTTGTTGGCCCGGCCCGGTTCGCGGTGGCCGCCGTCGTTGACGGCCTCCGCCCAGCCGCCGGCGGCCGGGTCGGGGTGGCGGACGGGCAGGCCGTCCGCGTCCCGGGGGGCGCGGCGTTCGAGTTCGGCCTGGTGCTCCGGGTCGACCGGCGCGAGCCCGCCCGGCAGGCCGTACGGACGGCTGTCGGCGATGCTGCGCGGCCGGACCGCCGGATCCTCCGGCTGGGCTCCGCGCCGGGCACGCAGGGCGAGTTGGAGGGCCATCGCGTGGGCGGTCGCGACCGGGACCGCTCCCCAGGCGAGGGTCGGGTCGGCGGGGCCCGCCGCGCTCTCCCGCCGCCGGGCCTCCACCGGGTGTGCCTCGGGCCGGCCGATCACCGGAGTGGTCCCGACGACCGGGGGCGCGGCCGGGGGCGGCACCGCGCCGACCGGGGTCCGGGCCACCGGCGCGCCGGGCTGCGGCCCTCCGGCGGCCGGACCGCCGACAGTCGGCCCGCCGACGGCCGGTCCACCGCCCACCACGCCGCCGGGGCCGCCGGTCGCCCCCGCCCCGACGCCGCTGCCGAACGGGGCCGCCACGTTCGCGGGCCCGCCGCCGGTGCCCGCCAGCGGCCCCGGCCCGACGGTGGCGACCGGACCGGCCGCCTGGTACCCGCCGTACCCGCCGCCGTACGCCGGGGTCCCGAACTGCCCGGGCACCCCGACCGGCCGGACCGCCGAGGGGGTCTCCGGCGCAGGGCCGTACGCGGGTCCTCCGGCGGGCGGCGCGGTGACGGGTGCGCTGGCGGGCGCGGCCGGCGCGCTCACCGAGTCCGTCCGTACGGTCACCGGCCCGCCGCCACCGCTCCAGCCCGTACCCCCGCCGCTGTGCGAGGCGGCCGCGGGCGCCTGGAGCGGGTAGTCCCCGTCCGACCAGCCCGCCGACCCGCCGCTCTGCCGGACCGGCGCGGCAACGGCCGGTGCCGGCGGTGCCCAGTCACCGCCACCGCCACCCCCGCCCGTCGCCCGGTGCTGCCCCGGCGAACCCCCGGCGGCCGCCGCACCGCCCGCCGACGCACCGCCCGCCGACGCGCCCACGGAAGCGCTCGCCACGTCCGGCCCCCCGCCGACCGCCCCCGGGTCCGCCACCGCGGCCGAGGCCACCGTCACCGCGCCCGGCACCTTCGGCACCGCCGGCCCGTCGGGCGCCGCACCCGCGAGCGGCTTGTCACCACCCGGCCCGTCCGCCCCCGGCCGGTCCGCCCCCGGCCGGTCCGCCCCCGGCGTCAGCCCGGCGAGCGGCACCCCGCGGAGCGCCTTGCCGTCCTCGTCGGTGAGCACCGGCTGCCCGTGCTCGTCCAGCCGGACCGCCAGGTCCGCCACCCCGACCACCGGCTTGCCGTCCGGCCCCGGGACGACCAGCAGCCCGGTGGCGTCGGCCACCGGCGTGCCGTCGGCACGGAGGATGACCGGCCGCCCGTCCGGGCCGAGGACGGGCCGGCCCTGCTCGTCCACCTTGACCGTCAGCCCGGGCACACCGACCAGCGGCTTGCCGTCCCTCCCCGCGAGCAGCGCCAGCCCGGAGCCGTCGGCGCCGAGCACGCCCGGTTCGGCGAGGGCGGCGGGCAGCCCGGCGGCGAGCGGGTCGAACGCCCCGTTGCGGTACGAGGCGGCGGTGACCCCCGTCCCCGGCGCGCTGCCGAGCTTCAGCAGGGCGACCGCGGCCGGTTCCTCGAGCACGCCGGACAGGGCGTCCTTCATGGCGCGGCCGAGTTCGGCGAGCAGCCCGCCGATCTTCAGCGCGGCGGTCTCGACGGCGACGGCCGCCACCCCCGCCGCGACCTGCTCGGTGGCGGCGTTCTCCACAGTGGCCGCGAGGCCGCCGACGGCCTTCCGCAGTCCGCCGACCGCCCCGTTCCCGACCGCCCCGTCCCCGACCAGCCCGTTCCCGACCACCCCGCTCCCGGCCGGGTCGCCGCCGGCCGCCGCCGCGGCAACCTTGCCGGCCGCCTCCTTGGCCCTGGCCGCCTGCTCCTCGGCCTGCCGGAGTTCGGCGGCGAGCTGCCGCAGGGTCGCGATGATCTCGGCCTTGCAGCTGTCCACGGCCCGCGCGGCCGTGTCGAAGGCCCCGGCGACCAGCCCGACCGCGCTGTGCGCGTCGTCCAGGTGGCCCTTGCCGCCGCCGCTGAAGGCCTGCCAGTACGCGTCGAAGGCCTCGACCGCGTGCCCGGAGTTGTCCGCGGTGACCCGCCGGACGGACTCGCCGCAGCGGCGGGTGAGCCGGTCGGTCTCTTTGCCGAACTCCCGCCAGACTCCGGCGGCCTTGCGCAGGCCCTCCTCGTCGGCCTGCGGCCACTGCCGGCCGGTCCGGGCCAGCACCGGGACCAGTTCCTCGGGCAGATTCCGGGACACGCGCTTCCCCCTTCGAGCCGGATTTCGAGCCGGGTTTCGAGCCGGGTCCGTCAGACCGACATGTCCTTGGGGACGGCGGGCACCGCCCCGGGGGTTGCCCCCGGCACCCCGGGAGCTCCCGGCACCGCCGTCGCCCCGAACCCGCCCGCCGCCGAGCTGTCCGCGTCCGCCGTCCGCGCGGCCATCGTGTGCAGCCCGGCCCCGACCCCGGCCACCCGCCCGGCCAACCCCCGTAGCCCGCTGACGAGTTCACCGCGCGCCTGCCCGTACACGGTGGCGAATCCACTGCCCGGCCGGTCCGCACCCCAGGGGGCGCCGAGCGCGGCGAGGCCCTGCTCCAGGGCGGTGACGGCCTTCGTCAGTTCGCCGCCGAGCTTCTCGAACTCCCGTCCCTCGCCGTGCAGTTCCCACGGCTTGAGGACGAACTCCCCGCCCGCGCGGCCGGACGCCCCGGTGCTGCCGCCTGCCATCCCCGTACCTCCCCGTAGCGGTCCCGTCGCGGACCGGCCGCCATCCTAGGCGCGCCCCCGGACCCGCCCGCAGGGCCCGACGGACCTCTTCACCCCGCCTTCACCCCGGCCGACCGGACCACCACCGCCCCCGCCACGGACCCCGCCGACCCCACCGCCGACCCCGCCGCCGGTCCCGCCACCGCGCTCCCGCCCCCGAAAGCTCTACCCTTGCCGGGTGGCACCAGCAGAAACGTCCAAGAAGAAGTCCAAGGCGAAGCCCAAGGCCTCCCCCGCCCCCGTCGACCTCGCGATGCCGACCCTGCGCCGCGAGATCCCGCGCGACGAGGTCCCGCTGGACTTCGCCCGCGCGTGGGTCGAGTTCGCCGACCCCGCCGACGAGGAGCAGGTCTTCCGCTGCGACCTCACCTGGCTGACCTCCCGCTGGTCCTGCGTCTTCGGCCAGGGCTGCCACGGCATCCGCGAGGGCCGCGGCGAGTCGGACGGCTGCTGCACGCTGGGCGCGCACTACTCGGACGAGGACGACGAGAAGCGCGTCCTGGGGCACGCGGCCCGGCTGACCCCCGAGCTGTGGGAGAACTTCGCCGAGGGCACCGACGCCAAGGGCCGGATCGTCTCCGACGGCGGCATCACCATGCTGGACGAGGACGGCGACCGCCAGACCCGCCGGGTCGACGGCGCCTGCATCTTCGTGAACAGCCCGGACTTCGCGGGCGGCGCCGGCTGCGCCCTGCACGCGCTCGCGCTCAAGGAGGGCCGCGAGCCGCTGGAGACCAAGCCGGACGTCTGCTGGCAGCTGCCGATCCGCCGCACCTACGACTGGATCGACCGCCCCGACGACACCCGCTACCTCCAAGTCACGATCGGCGAGTACGACCGCCGCGGCTGGGGCCCGGGCGGCCACGACCTGCACTGGTGGTGCACCGGCGCCCCGGCGGCCCACCAGGGCGCGGACGCGGTGTACGTCAGCTACCGCCCCGAGCTCACCGAGCTGATGGGCCGGAAGGGGTACGAGGTGCTGGCCCGGCTGTGCGAGGAGCGGATCGCCACCAAGGGCGACCGCAAGGTGGCCCCGCACCCGGCGGACCCGGTCAAGAAGGCCAAGAAGGACTGACCCGCCCCCGGTGCCCGGCGGCACCGGCCCACCTGCCGGCACCGGCCTGCACGCCGGTACGCCCCCGACACCGACACCGGCACCGGCACCGGCCTACTTGTCGATGTCCCCGACCACGAAGAACATCGACCCCAGGATCGCCACCATGTCCGCGACCAGCGTCCCCGGCAGCAGTTCGGTGAGCGCCTGGATGTTGTTGAAGGACGCCGAGCGCAGCTTGAGCCGCCACGGCGTCTTGTCGCCGCGCGAGACCAGGTAGTAGCCGTTGATCCCGAGCGGGTTCTCGGTCCACGCGTAGGTGCTGCCCTCGGGGGCCTTGAGCACCTTGGGCAGCCGCTGGTTGACCGGGCCGGGCGGCAGCGTGGCGAGCTTGTCGAGGCAGGCGTCGGCGAGGTCGAGCGCATTGAGGGTCTGTTCCAGCAGGCACTCGAAGCGGGCCAGGCAGTCGCCCTCCTCGCGGGTGACCACGGTGAGCACCTGCCGCAGCTCCTCGGAGCCGTACGCCAGGTACGGCTCGTCGCGGCGCAGGTCGAGGTCGAGGCCGCTGGCCCGGGCGATCGGGCCGCTGACGCCGTACGCCTCGGCCTGTGCCCGGGTGAGGACGCCGACCCCGGCGGTGCGGGCGCGGAAGATCTCGTTGCCGAGGACGAGGTCCTCGAAGACGGGCAGCTGCAAGCGCACGGTGGCGACGGCGGTGCGGACCCGGCCGAGCCAGCCGGCCGGCAGGTCCTCCTTGAGGCCGCCGACCCGGTTGAACATGTAGTGCATCCGGCCGCCGGAGGCCTCCTCCAGCACGTGCTGGAGGTCCTCGCGGCCGTTGAAGGCGTGGAAGACCGGGGTGATCCCGCCCAGCTCCAGGGGGTACGAGCCGAGGAACATCAGGTGGTTGAGCACCCGGTTGAGTTCGGCGAGCAGGGTGCGGACCCAGACCGCCCGCTCCGGGACCTCCATGCCGAGCATCCGCTCGACGGCCATGACGACGCCGAGTTCGTTGGAGAAGGCGGAGAGCCAGTCGTGCCGGTTGGCCAGCATGATGATCTGCCGGTAGTCACGGGCCTCGAACAGCTTCTCCGCGCCCCGGTGCATGTAGCCGATCACCGGCTCGGCGCTCACGATGCGCTCGCCGTCCAGCACCAGCTTCAGGCGCAGCACGCCGTGCGTGGCCGGGTGCTGCGGGCCGATGTTGAGCACCATGTCGGTGGTGCCCGCCGCGCCGGTGAAGTTCTCGGCTCCCGCCCCGATGCCGACCGTGGTCTCCCTCATGCCCCCAGAGTCTGCCATCCCGGCAGGCCCGCCAAGCTCACCGGTTCCGTCATGCGGACGGCCTGCACCAGCCACCCGAAGGCGCCCAGCCCGCCCGGGTCGGTCAGCTCGGCCCCCTCCCCCGCCCCGCCGAGCGCCCGCAGGTAGCCGACCGGGTCGCTGGTGGCCAGCGCGAGCGCCGGGCGCCCGCCGCTCACGCCGAGCGCCCGCAGCGCCTCCCGCTGCGTTGTCCACAGGCTGTGGAGGCCGGGCACGGCGACGGAGTCCAGCGCGACGTGCGCGGTGACGTCGCAGGAGCCGTCCGGCACCGGCGCCACCTCCCGGCCGTCCCGGAAACCGGCGTACGTGCCGAACGGCGGCCGCCGCCCGGCGGTGTGCCCGTAGTCGACGGCGACGGCCAGGCCGCGCTCCAGCCCGGCCACCGCCCGCGCCCAGGCGGCGTCCCGGGGGCCGCCGAACTCCACCGCGTCGCCGGGCTCCGCGACCGGCCACCAGCGGTCGGCCCAGGCCGCGTCGGCCGCCGAGACCGGCTCGCCGAGGCGGGTCCCGCCGGTCGCGGTGTCCACCTCGACGTAGCGCAGCACCCCGTCCTCGTCGACCTCCCCGGCGTCCAGCGGGACGTTGTCCAGCCACTCGTTGGCGAACAGCAGCCCGGTCACCCCGCGCGGCGGCCGGTCCGTCCACAGGGCTGTGGACGGCAGGCCGGCCGGGCGGTCGGCGATCTCCACGCCGTACGGGCGCAGCCGCGCCAGCACCTCCGCGGGCAGCTCGGCCAGGACACCGGTGAGCAGTTCGCCCCGCCCGGCCCCCACGTCGACCAGGGCCAGCTCCTCCGGGCGGCCGAGGGCCTCGTCAACCTCCAGCAGCAGCCGGGCCACCGCACGGGCGAACCTCGGAGAGGCGTGCACGGAGGTGCGGAAGTGGCCGGCGGGGCCCTCCGGCCTGCGGTAGAAGCCCTGCCCGGGGTCGTACAGGGCCCGTTCCATGGCGGGCGCCCACCGCATCCAAGTCATGGGGCTGGACGCTACCCGGCTCCGGGTCGCCCCTCCCCATCGGATCAGGTGCTTCTCCGACCTACGGAGTAGGGCGGATCGCCCTACCGGCGGACCTGGGCACACGGAGCGACTGCCTACGCTGGACACGTGCATCGACTCAACGCCTGGCTCCGCCGTCACCCCATGGTGGTCGACGCCGCCTGGGCGGCGATGGTGCTCTTCGCCGGCCTGGTGCCGAACGACGCCTCCCTCGACGACGGCTGGCGCTTCGACGCCTTGATCGCGATCTCGGTGGTGCTGCCGCTGCTGATGGTCGTCCGGCGGCGCTACCCCGACCTCACGGTGGCCGCCGCCGCCGGCATCGGCGTCGGCCAGGTGCTCGCGGACATCTCGCCCGGCGGCTCCTCGATCGCCTACCTGGTCTTCGCCTACACCGGCGCCGCCTTCGGCCGGAAGTGGACCTCCCGGCTGGCCCTGACCGCCGGCCTGGCCTCCGGGCCGCTGGTGTTCTGGCAGATGATGCCGGTGAAGACGGTCTTCGACCGGGCCGGCGACGCCCACACCCGCCCGTACACCTTCGGCGAGGCGGCGCTGATCACGCTGCTGATGAGCACGCCGTTCATCCTCTGCTGGGCCTGGGGCCGGCTGACCAGGGTGCGCCGCGCCTACCTGACCGAGCTGGAGGACCGCGCCGCCCGGCTGGAGCGCGAGCGGGACGCCCAGTCCAAGGTGGCGGTCGCCGCCGAGCGCGCCCGGATCGCCCGCGAGCTGCACGACGTGGTCGCCCACAACGTCTCGGTGATGATCGTCCAGGCCGACGGCGCCGCGTACGTGCTGGACAACTCCCCGCAGCAGGCCAAGGAGGCGCTCGGCACGATCGCCTCCACCGGCCGCCAGGCGCTGGTCGAGATGCGCCGCCTGCTGGGCGTGCTGCGCACCGCCGACACCAAGGCCGAGGAGTACGTGCCGCAGCCGGGCGTCGAGGAGCTGCCGGAGCTGCTGGAGCAGGTCCGCACGGCCGGGCTCGACGTGGACTACGCCACCTCCGGGCACCCGCGCGAGCTGCCGCGCGGCGTCGAGCTGACCGTCTACCGGATCGTCCAGGAGGCGCTCACCAACGTCCGCAAGCACGGCGGCCCGGACGCGCACGCCCGGGTCGCGGTCGACTTCGGTGAGCGCGAGCTGGCCGTCCTGGTGGAGGACGACGGGCGCGGCAGCACCGAGGAGCACCTGGCCGCCGGCGGCGCGGACGGCCTCGGCCACGGCCTGATCGGCATGCGCGAGCGGGTCGGCATGGTCAGCGGCAGCCTCGACGTGGGCCCCCGCCCCGGCGGCGGCTTCCGGATCCGCGCCGTCCTGCCGCTCAAGGCGGCCCACTAGCCCCGTCCGCGTCCACCCCCTCCAAGGAGTCCCACCTTGACCATCCGCGTGATGCTCGTCGACGACCAGGAACTGCTGCGCACCGGGTTCCGGATGATCCTCCAGTCGCAGGGGGACATCGAGATCACCGCCGAGGCGGGCGACGGCGCGCAGGCCCTGGAACTGCTGCGGCGCACCGAGGTCGACGTGATCCTGATGGACGTCCGGATGCCCCGGCTGGACGGCGTGCAGGCGACCCGCCGGATCTGCCTCGCCGAGGACGGCAGCCCGCTGCCGAACGCCCCCCACGTGCTCATCCTCACCACCTTCGACCTGGACGAGTACGCCTTCGCCGCGCTCAAGGCCGGCGCCAGCGGCTTCCTGCTCAAGGACGTCCCGCCGACCGAGCTGGTGGCCGCGATCCGCGCGGTGCACGGCGGGGACGCGGTGGTCGCCCCGACCACCACCCGCCGGATGATCGACCGCTTCGCCGAGGTGCTGCCCACCCCGCAGAGCGCGCCCGGCTCGGACGTCCTCGGCCCGCTGACCGAGCGCGAGCGGGAGGTGTTCCTGCTGGTCGCCCAGGGCCTGTCGAACGGCGAGATCGCGGCCCGGCTGGTGCTCTCCGAGGCCACCGTGAAGACCCACGTCGGCCGGATCCTGGCCAAGCTGGGCCTGCGCGACCGGGTCCAGGCCGTGGTGCTGGCGTACGAGGCCGGGCTGATCCGGGCCGGGGCCGGCGACTGAGCCGCTTCGGCGTCCGGGCGCCCCCGTAGACTGGGGCGGTACGTCCGGTACCCGTCGAGCGGACTGGAACGGTCATTCAGGACAAGGCAGGACAAGGGTGGACGTGAATCCGTCCGACTTCGCCGACCAGGCTTTCGGCGACCCAGGCGACCCCGGCAACCGCCCCGCCCGGCTGGCCGTCGGCGTGGTCGGCACCGGCCGGGTCGGCCCCGCGCTGGGCGCGGCGCTCCAGCTCGCCGGGCACACCGTGGTCGCCGCCTCCGGGGTCTCCGCCGTCTCCCGCCGCCGCGCCGAGGCGCTGCTGCCGGGCGTGCGGATCGTCACCCCGCCGCAGGTGCTGGCCGCCGCCGACCTGGTGCTGCTGACCGTCCCGGACGACGCGCTGGCCGACCTGGTGGCCGGGCTGGCCGCCACCGGCGCGGTCCGCCCCGGCCAGCTGGTCGTGCACACCTCCGGCGCCCACGGCGTCGCCGTCCTGGAGCCCGCCACCCGGGCCGGGGCGCTGCCGCTGGCCCTGCACCCGGCGATGACCTTCACCGGCACCTCGGTGGACCTGGCCCGGCTGGCCGGCTGCCCGTTCGGGGTGACCGCCCCCGAGGAGCTGCGGCCGGTCGCCGAGGCGCTGGTGGTGGAGATGGGCGGCGAGCCCGAGTGGGTGCCCGAGGAGGTCCGCCCGCTCTACCACACCGCCCTCGCGCACGGTTCGAACCACCTGGTCACCCTGGTCGCGCAGGCGATGGAGCTGCTGCGCACGGCCGGCGTCGCCGAGCCCGGCCGCCTGCTCGGCCCGCTGCTGGGCGCCGCCCTGGACAACAGCCTGCGCTCCGGTGACGCGGCCCTCACCGGCCCGGTCGCCCGGGGCGACGCGGGCACCGTACGGCGCCACCTGGCGCAGCTCAGTACGGTGTCCCCGGACATCCCGGCGGCCTACCGGGCGATGGCCCGCGCCACCGCGCAGCGGGCACTCGCCAACGGGACCATCGACGAAACGTCGGCGGCGGCACTGCTGGACGTACTGAACGAGGAGAGCACTGATGGCACGCGGTAAGCAGCCGAACAAGCCCCAGCGGACGCCGAAGGTCCACCGGGCCGTCGTCACCCGCACCGTGGACGACTTCGAGGCCGCGTTCTGGCCGGACGAGCAGCCGGTGGACAACGCCGTGGTGATGACCATGGGCGCGCTGCACGAGGGCCACGCCGCGCTGATCCGGGCCGCCCGCAAGCAGGTCGGCCGCGAGGGCCGGGTCGCGGTGACGGTCTTCGTCAACCCGCTCCAGTTCGGCCCGGACGAGGACCTGGAGCGCTACCCGCGCACCCTCGACGAGGACGTGCGGCTGGCCGAGGAGTACGGCGCCGACGTGGTGTTCGCGCCGTCCGCCGAGGAGGTCTACCCGAACGGCGAGCCGCAGGTGCGGATGGCGGCCGGCCCGATGGGCGAGCGCTTCGAGGGCGCCACCCGGCCCGGCCACTTCGACGGCGTGCTGACCGTGGTCGCCAAGCTGCTGCACATCACCGACCCGGACTTCGCCTTCTTCGGCGAGAAGGACGCCCAGCAGCTGGCGATCATCCAGCGGATGGTCGCCGACCTGGACTTCGACGTCGAGATCGTCGGCGTGCCGACCGTCCGCGAGGAGGACGGCCTGGCGCTGTCCTCGCGCAACCGCTACCTCTCGGCGGAGGAGCGCGAGCACGCGCTCGCCCTGTCCAAGGCCCTGTTCGCCGGCCGGGACGCCGCCGCGCAGGGCCCGAAGGCCGTCCGCGAGGCCGCCTCGGCCGCCCTGGACGGCGCCGAGGGCGTCACCCTGGACTACCTCGCCCTGATCGACCCGCACGACTTCTCGGAGGCGGCGGACGACTTCCAGGGCGAGGCGGTGCTGGCCGTCGCCGCGAAGGTGGGCCCGACCCGCCTGATCGACAACGTCCGCATCATCGTTCGGTAGTACCGCAGTACGAACCCCCTTCAGGCATGCACTCACAGGAGGCGTGACCCGCAATGCTCCGCACCATGCTCAAGTCCAAGATCCACCGGGCCACCGTGACCCAGGCCGACCTGCACTACGTGGGATCCGTCACGGTGGACGAGGACCTGCTCGACGCCGCCGACCTGCTCCCCGGCGAGCTGGTCCACATCGTCGACATCGACAACGGCGCCCGGCTGGAGACGTACACCATCGCCGGCCCGCGCGGCTCCGGCGTGATCGGCATCAACGGCGCCGCCGCCCGCCTGGTCCACCCGGGCGACCTGGTCATACTCATCGCCTACGGGCAGATGGACACGGCCGAGGCCAAGGGCTACGAGCCGAAGATCGTCTTCGTGGACGGGCGGAACCGGATCACCGGCCTGGGCGGGGACCCGGCGGAGGCCCCGGAGGGCACCGGACTGCTCCGGGGTGACAGGGCGTACGGTGACGGCAACGGCGCGGCCGACGCCGTCTCGCGCTGAAGGAGCCAGCCACCCATGTCCACGCACCGCCTCACCGCACCGGCCCCCGGCTGGACCGCCGCCACCGACGTGGTCGTGGTCGGCTCCGGGGTCGCCGGCCTCACCGTCGCGCTCAACGTCCGCAAGGCCGGCCTGCGGGCCATGGTGGTCACCAAGGCCGTGCTGGACGAAGGCTCCACCCGCTGGGCCCAGGGCGGCGTCGCCGCCGCCCTGGGCGAGGGGGACACCCCCGAACAGCACCTGGACGACACCCTGGTGGCCGGCGCCGGCGTCTGTGACGAGGAGGCCGTCCGCACCCTGGTCACCGAGGGCCCGGACGCCGTCCGCCGGCTGATCGCCACCGGCGCCCTGTTCGACCGGGGCGAGGACGGCGAGGTCCTGCTGACCCGCGAGGGCGGCCACCACCGCCGCCGGATCGTGCACGCGGGCGGGGACGCGACCGGTGCCGAGATATCGCGCGCCCTGGTCGCCGCCGTCCGCACCGACCCGGGCATCGAGCTGATCGAGCACGCGCTCGTGCTCGACCTGCTGACCGACGCGGCGGGCCACGCCGCCGGGCTGACCCTGCACGTGATGGGCGAGGGCCAGCGCGACGGCGTCGGCGCCGTCCGGGCCCGCGCGGTGGTGCTCGCCACCGGCGGCATGGGCCAGGTCTTCTCCGCCACCACCAACCCGGCGGTCTCCACCGGCGACGGCGTGGCCCTGGCCCTGCGGGCCGGCGCCGCCGTCACCGACCTGGAGTTCGTCCAGTTCCACCCCACCGTGCTCTGGCTCGGTCCGGAGGCCGAGGGCCAGCAGCCGCTGGTCTCCGAGGCGGTCCGCGGCGAGGGCGCCCACCTGGTGGACGCGGACGGCGTCCGCTTCATGGTCGGACAGCACGAGCTGGCCGAACTCGCCCCGCGCGACATCGTCGCCAAGGCGATCACCCGGCGCATGCAGGAGCAGGGCGCCCAGCACATGTTCCTGGACGGGCGGCACTTCGGCGCCGAGATGTGGGAGCAGCGCTTCCCGACCATCCTCGCCTTCTGCCGCGCCAACGGCGTCGACCCGGTCACCGAGCCGATCCCGATCGCCCCGGCCGCGCACTTCGCCTCCGGCGGCGTCCGCACCGACCGGCACGGCCGCACCACCGTCCCCGGCCTGTACGCCTGCGGCGAGGTCGCCTGCACCGGGGTGCACGGCGCCAACCGGCTGGCCTCCAACTCGCTGCTGGAGGGCCTGGTCTTCGGCGAGCGGATCGCCGCCGACCTGGCCGACCGGCACGCGGCCGGCGGGCTGCCCGAACGCGCGGTGGACGTCGCCGGCGCGCACGCCGCGCGGCCCGTCCCGCTGCCCCCGTCGGAGGCGCGCGCCGAGATCCAGCGGCTGATGTCGCGCGGCGCGGGCATCCTGCGCTCCGCCGCGTCGATGGCCGACACCGCGGCCGGACTGGCCCTGATCGCCGAGCAGGCCCGCTCCCACGTCGCCGAGGAGAAGCCGGCCGACCCCCGGGTGGAGACCTGGGAGGCCGCCAACCTGCTGCTGGTCGCCACCGCCCTGGTCGCGGCCGCCGCGCAGCGCGAGGAGACCCGCGGCTGCCACTGGCGCGAGGACTTCCCCGAGCGCGACGACGCCCACTGGCGGCGCCACCTGATCACCACCCTCGCCGCCACCGGCGGTCCCGTCAGCACCCCTGAGGAGCAGTAGAACCATGACCCACTCCCACGAGGAACTCCCGATGGCCGGCGGCTGCGGCGACGGCTGCGCCTGTGGCGACGGCGAGGGCTACGAGACCGGCCTGGACCCGCAGCTCGCCGAGCTGCTGGAGCGGGCCGGGCTGGACCCGGTCGAGGTCGAGGACATCGCCACCCTGGCGCTGGCCGAGGACCTGGCCGGCGGCGAGGACGTCACCTCGGTGGCGACCGTGCCCGCCGACGCCGTCGCCACCGCCGACTTCACCGCCCGCCAGGCCGGCGTGGTGGCCGGCCTGCGGGTCGCCGAGGCCGTCGTCTCGCTGGTCTGCGAGGAGGAGTTCGAGGTCGAGCGGCACGTCGAGGACGGCGACCGGGTCGAGGCCGGCCAGGTGCTGCTCTCGGTCCGCTCGCGCACCCGCGACCTGCTGACCGCCGAGCGCAGCGCGCTCAACCTGCTCTGCCACCTGTCCGGCATCGCCACCGCCACCCGCGCCTGGGCGGACGCCCTGGAGGGCACCGGCGCCGTCGTCCGGGACACCCGCAAGACCACCCCGGGCCTGCGCGCGCTGGAGAAGTTCGCGGTGCGCTGCGGCGGCGGCGCCAACCACCGGATGGCGCTCTCGGACGCCGCGCTGGTGAAGGACAACCACGTGGTCGCGGCCGGCGGCGTGGCCGAGGCCTTCCGGGCCGTCCGGGCCGCGTACCCGGAGCTGCCGGTCGAGGTCGAGGTGGACACCCTGGAGCAGATCCCGCCGGTGCTGGAGGCCGGGGCGGACCTGGTCCTGCTGGACAACTTCACCGTCGGTCAGCTGAAGGAGGCCGTCGCGCTGGTGGCCGGCCGGGCGAAGCTGGAGGCCTCCGGCGGTCTGACCCTGGCCAGCGCGCGCGAGGTCGCCCAGACTGGTGTCGACTACCTGGCCGTGGGCGCGCTCACCCACTCCTCGCCGATCCTGGACATCGGCCTGGACCTGCGCGCCTGACCGTCAGGTCGGCCGCAGTCCCGTCCCGACTCGCAGAAAGCGTGCCCGTGCTCCTCACCATCGACGTCGGCAACACCCAGACCACGCTCGGCCTGTTCGACGGCGAGGACGTGGTGGAACACTGGCGGATCTCCACCGATCCTCGCCGCACGGCCGATGAACTGGCGGTGCTGCTGCAAGGGCTGATGGGCAACCACACCGCGGTGAAGGAGGCCGCGGTGGAGGGCCTGGCGATCTGCTCGTCCGTCCCCGCCGTGCTCCACGAGCTCCGCGAGGTGACCCGCCGCTACTACGGCGACGTCCCCGCGGTGATCGTGGAGCCCGGCGTGAAGACCGGGGTGCACGTCCTGATGGACAACCCCAAGGAGGTCGGCGCCGACCGGATCGTCAACGCGCTGGCCGCCAACCACCTGTACGGCGGCCCGTGCATCGTGGTCGACTTCGGCACCGCGACCACCTTCGACGCCGTCAACGCGCGCGGCGACTACGTCGGCGGCGCGATCGCCCCCGGCATCGAGATCTCGGTCGAGGCACTCGGCGTCCGCGGCGCCCAGCTGCGCAAGATCGAGCTGGCCCGCCCGCGCAACGTGATCGGCAAGAACACCGTCGAGGGCATGCAGTCCGGCATCCTCTACGGCTTCGCCGGCCAGGTCGACGGCCTGGTGGAGCGGATGGCCCGGGAGCTCGCCAAGGACCCGGACGACGTCCAGGTGATCGCCACCGGCGGCCTGGCCCCGCTCGTCCTCGGCGAGGCCGGCACCATCGACGTGCACGAGCCCTGGCTGACCCTGATCGGCCTGCGCCTGGTGTACGAGCGCAACCGCCCCGCGAGCTGAGCGGCGCTCAGCCGCCGGGCGTCGGGAAGGCCGGCAGCGTGGTCGGGCCGGTGACCACCAGGTTCGACCCGTAGGTCGTGGTGGCCCCGGGGACGGGGGTGACGACCTTCCCCATCACCGGGTCCTTGGGCAGCACCGCCACGACCTCCTTCCAGCGCGGGTCCTTCACCACCGCGGCGAGCCGGTCCGGCGTCAGCGGCGGGTCGGTCCGGGTGATCGGCGTGCCCTGCTCCAGCGGCTTGCGGTTCCACTCCTGGAGCATCAGCTGGTAGCGGTCCCCGGCCAGCTTGGCGGCCCACGTCTTCGCCCCTTCCGGCTCGCCGCTGCGCGTTCCGGCCTGGTAGACGCTCAGCCGGGTGCCGTCCGGCAGGGTGGACACGGAGCAGGCGTCCGCGGTCGGTTGCCCGGCCGGCAGCTCGGCGGGCACTCCGGCCGGGCAGTCCATGTCGAAGGCCGCGCCTCCCGTGCCGGTGATCCAGAACAGGTACTGCGCCGGGCCGTGGCCGTCGTCCAGCACCAGCCGCAGCTGCGGGGTACCGCTCTCGGTGCCCCGGGCCTCGCCGACCTGTACCGTCCCCGGCGGCAGGAGCTCGGTGAGCATCCGCTGGAACTCCGGGCCGGAGACCGGACCTCCGGACGGGGCCGCCGCCGGACCGGCCGCCGCCGTACCCCGCCCGGACGGCAGGCCGCCGAGCGCGACCCCGCCCGCCGCGATCAGGGCCAGCCCGGCGGCGCCCGCCGCGGTGCCGATCCGCCGCCTTCGGCGCAGCCGGCGGCCGTGCGACCAGCCGGTGTCGACCAGCGGGCCGGGCTCGGTGTCGTAGGCCTCGCCGGCCCGGCCGAGGGCCTCGGCGAAGGCCCGCTCGAACCGCTCCTCGGGCCCGTCGTGCTCTGCGGACATGCTGAACCAACCTCTCTACCAAGTGGGTTGACGTGACGTGACGCGCCGGCTCAGCGCTCGGCGAGGTCGTCGAGGCTGCTGCCGAGCACCGTGCGGATCCGGCCGAGCGCGCGGAAGGCCTGGGTCCGGACGGCGCCCGGGGTGCTGTGCAGGACGGCGGCGGTCTCCTCGACGCTGCGGTCCTCCCAGTAGCGGAGCACCAGCACCGCCCGGTCGCGCGGCGCGAGCCGGCCGAGCGCGTCCACCAGGGCGAGCCGCAGTTCCGGGTCGCCCTGCGGGGCCGCGCCGTCCGGCACCGCTTCGACCGGCCGCTCGCCGCTGGAGCGGCGGACGCGGTGCGAGAGGAAGGCCCGCACCAGCACGGTGTGCGCGTACCCGGCCGGGTTGTCGATCCGGCGCTTGGCCCCGAACCAGGAGGTGCGGTGCCACTGGGCGTAGATCCGCCCGAGGGCCTCCTGCACCAGGTCCTCGGCGAGGTGGGTGTCCCCGCCGGTGAGCAGGCAGGCCGACCGGTAGAGCGGTCTGGCGCGGGCGGCCGCGAAGGCCTGGAAGTCCTCGTCCCGCCGCCCGACCCGGGCCGCCTTCCCCTGACCGTCCGGTCGCATCCTGCCCGGCCCCCTCGCTCGTTCTCCCCTGACACCTGGATGACCAGGTGCGCCCCGGGTGGCGTTACAGGTGGCGGCGAAAGGCTTCTTCGCCGGGCCGACCGTGGGTGGTTCGGCGCGACGTTACCGACAAATCGGATATTCCTCACGTAGTGTCAGCCCATGCCTACGCCACACGGATCGCGCGGCGGCATGGCCTTCAGCGCCGACGAAGTCCGCGTGCTGCGCCGCGCCCTCGCCCAAGCCCTCCACCCCGCCGTGCCCGTCCACCTCCAGGGGCCCGTCCGGCCCGCCCTCGCCGGGCCGGGCGCCGAACTCTGGGCGGAGGACGTCCAGGACGCCCTGCGCCTCACCGAGGCGATCGACGAGGCCGTCCAGGAGGGCGGCCGGCTGCGCGCCTTCCTGCTCGCCGACCTCGGACGCTACCGCTCCGCCCTGCCCGGCAGCGCCCCCGGCTACCTGGAACGGCTGGAGGAGGCGGTGTCCGACGGGTACCTGCCCGGACCGGAGGACCTCACCGCACTGCGCGGACTGAGCCGCCAGCCCTGCGGCCAGGGCGAGCGCGCCCGCCGCTCCCGGCTGGCCGGGCGCTGCCACGCGCTGGCCGAGGCCGCCGTCCGCGAGCGGCTCGCCCTCCACAGCGGACCGCCCCGCCACCTGGTGGTCGTACCGAGTCCCGCCGCACCGCCGCACAGTCACCCCACCCCTGTAGGAGGACGGACCCCCATGAGCAGCACCGACTCCCGCCCGGAGCAGCCCGCCGCCGCGAAGACCCCGCCCCGTCCGCACCGGATGCCCACCCCCGCCGAGCTGTTCGGCCGCCGTCCCAAGCCCCCCGCCCACCCCGCCCCGCCCGCCGACGACACCCCCGAGGACGTCGAACTCGCCACCGGCACCGGCTGAGCGCGCAGCACACCCCGCCCGGAGGGGGCGGTGGACCCAACGGCCCACCGCCCCCTCCGTTTCGTTGTCCAACGGTGATTCCGGCAGCGGCCCACGATGATCACCGGACTGGTATGACTTGTGCGGCCGGAGTGGAACTCCGGCGGGGGCGGAATTCACAACACCACGCACATTTTCACCGGCGACCACGAAACCGGCGACCACGAACCCGGGTCGTCGGTCCGAACCGCGCGGTTCGCCGCCGTCCGCTCCCACCTCGACCCGAGCTCAAGGAGTACGGATGGACCTTCCACCCCACCGCGGCGCCCCGCTGCGCCGCGCGGTCGCGGGCGGCGCCCTGGCCCTGGCCCTCGCCTCTATCGGGCTGCCGGCCTCGGCCGCACCGGCCGTCGGCCCCGACGACCCGGTTCCCCCGGCGGCCGTCCAGCCGGGCCGCTTCGTCCAGACCGAGCTCACCCGGCTGCTCGACACCCGGGACGCCGTCGGCGTTCCGGGGAAGCAGCCGCTCGGCCCGGACAGCACCCTCCGCTTCCAGGTCGAACAGGCGGCACCGGGCGCCAAGGCCGTGGTCCTGAACGTCACCGCGACGGACACCACCGGGGACAGCTACGTCACGGTCCACCCCGACGGCCGGCCCCGGCCCAGGACCTCCAACCTCAACTTCACCCCCGGCCGGACGGTCGCCAACCTGGTCACCGTCCCGGTGACCAACGGATACATCGACATCTACAACCACGACGGCTCGGCGAACCTGGTGGCCGACCTGTTCGGCTACTACACCGACGACCCCGCGGTGCCAGGTTCGACCTTCCAGCCCGTCACCCCGTCCCGGGCCCTGGACACCCGCACCACCGGCCCGAACGGCACCGCACAGCCGGTCGGCACCGACGGCACCGTCAACGTCAAGCTGGCGGGCCGCAACCGGGTCCCGGCCGACGGGGCCACCGCGGTGGTGCTCAACGTCACCGCCACCGACACCACCGACTCCAGCCACCTGACCGTCTATCCGCACGGCACCGCGCGACCGGTCACCTCGAACCTCAACTTCGCCGCCCGCGACACCGTCCCCAACCTGGTGACCGTGCCGCTCGGCGCCGACGGCAGCATCGACCTGTACAACCACTACGGCTCGGCGAACTTCGTCGTGGACGTCTTCGGCTTCTACACCAGTGCCCCCAGCGGCTCCGGATTCACCCCGACCGGCCCGACCCGGGTCGCGGACACCAGGGACCCGGGCCGGCAGAAGGTCGGACCGGGTGAGGTGCTCAGCTGGCCGGTCGGCGAGAACTCCGGCCTGGGCACCACTGCGGTGAGCGCCGTCGTGCTCAACGTGACCGCGACCGGCCCGACCTCCGCCGGCCACCTGGACGCCTACCCCAACGGCAGCCCGCGGCCGAGCAGTTCGAACCTCAACTACACGGCGGGCCAGACCGTGGCCAACAGCGTGATCGTCCCGGTCGACGCCACCGGGATCGTGAACTTCTACAACAACTCCGGTTCAGTGGACGTCGTGGTCGACCTGTTCGGCTACTTCACCGCCCCGCACGGCGGACCGACCTCGCCGTCGATGTGGGGCGGCTACCCCTCCCAGCTGGCCTGTGACGCCGCCAGCCCCGGCCGCTGGCTCGGCCCGTCCCCGTACAACCGGATCGGCCTCAGTGTGGTGCCGAGCACCCTGTCCAACAGCCCCGACCCGGTGTGGACCAAGGTCGTGCTGACCGGCCCGACCGGTACGAAGACCTACCCGGCCACGTCCACCGACCCCACCCAGCCCGGCAAGCTCACCGCCGTCGTCGGCACGGCCGACCTCCAGACGGGCGCCGCCTACAGCTGGTACGCGTACTCCGGCAACGGCGTGCGCAGCAGCGCGGCCAGCGCCCCGTGCTATTTCCGGTTCGGCTACGACCCCGGCTTCCGGCTCTCGATCTCGGACGCGCCAGGGCCGATCCACGCGGGGCAGACCGTGCCGCTCACGTTCACCGCGACCACCGACGACCTCGAACCGGGGCTCCAGGCGGCCACCTTCCGCTGGGGAGTCGACGCCTATCACCTGGACAACACCGTGAGCGCGATCGACGGCCAGGCGACGGTCGACGTCCCGATGAACGGGTGGGGCACCGTGATCGTGTACATCGAGGCGACGAGCGTCGACGGCACCCGGACCTCCCGGACGAACAAGGACTTCTTCGTGATCTCGCGTTGACCACGCCCAGGCCCGATCCGGGGGAGGCCGCCGTCGCGGCCTCCCCCGCGGCAATCCCGGCGCGGAGCACCGTGTGCGGCTGGCTACCCTTGTGGGGTGAGCGATCAGAGCCTTGTTCCCGCGACCGACGACCTTCCCGAGCAGATGCGCGTCCGGCGCGAGAAGCTCGACCGGCTCCGGGCGGCCGGTGTCGACCCGTACCCGGTCGGTTTCCCCCGCACCACCACCATCGCGGACCTGCGTGCCAAGCACCCCGACCTGGAGCCGGACACCGCGACCGGCGAGCGGGCCGGCGTCACCGGCCGCGTGATCCTCTCCCGCACCGGCGGCAAGCTCTGCTTCGCCACCCTGCGCGACGGCACCGGCGACCTCCAGGTGATGTTCTCCCTCGACAAGCTGGGCCCGGAGCGGCTGGCCGACTGGAAGGCCGACATCGACCTCGGCGACCAGGTCGGCGTCGAGGGCGAGGTGATCACCTCCAAGCGCGGCGAGCTGTCCGTGATGGTGGACCGCTGGGAGCTCACCGCCAAGTGCCTGCGCCCGCTGCCGGACAAGCACAAGGGCCTGACCGACCCGGAGGCCCGGGTCCGCCAGCGCTACGTGGACCTGATCGTCAACCCCGAGGCCCGCGAGATCCTGCACCTGCGCAGCAAGGTCGTCCGCTCGATCCGCCGCACCTACGAGGACCGCGGCTACATCGAGGTCGAGACCCCGATGCTCCAGCCGGTGCACGGCGGCGCCAACGCGCGTCCGTTCAAGACGCACATCAACGCGTACGACATCGACCTCTACATGCGCATCGCCCCCGAGCTGTACCTCAAGCGGCTGGTGGTCGGCGGCGCGGAGAAGGTCTTCGAGATCAACCGCAACTTCCGCAACGAGGGCGCGGACTCCACGCACAACCCGGAGTTCACCTCGCTGGAGTCGTACGAGGCGTACGGCGACTACGACACCCAGGCCGAGCTGATCCGCGAGACGATCGTCAACGCGGCCCGGGACGCGCTGGGCACCACGGTGATCAAGGGCGTGGACGCGCACGGCGTCGAGCACGAGATCGACCTGGCCGAGCCGTGGGAGGAGATCGGCGTCTACCCGGGCATCTCGGCCCGCCTGGGCGTCGAGGTCACCCCGGAGACCGGCGTCGAGGAGCTGCGCAAGCTGGCCGCCGAGCACGGCATCCCGTTCGAGAAGGACTGGGGCCACGGTCAGATCGTGCTGGAGATGGTCGAGCGCCTGCTGGAGGAGAACGCCGTCCGGCCGACCTTCATCAAGGACTACCCGACCGAGGTCTCCCCGCTGACCCGCCAGCACCGCTCGCGGCCCGGCGTGGCCGAGAAGTGGGACCTGGTGATCTTCGGGACCGAGATCGGCACCGCCTACTCCGAGCTGGTCGACCCGGTCGAGCAGCGCGCCCGCCTCACCGCCCAGTCGCTGCTGGCGGCCGGCGGCGACGTCGAGGCGATGCAGGTGGACGAGGACTTCCTGCGTGCCCTGGAGTACGCGATGCCCCCGACCGGCGGCCTCGGCCTCGGCGTGGACCGCCTGATCATGCTGCTGACCGGCAAGAACATCCGGGAGACGGTGCTCTTCCCGCTGGTGAAGCCGGAGCCGAAGGCTTCCGCCGCGACGGCGGAGAAGACCGAGGAGGAGTGACCTGATGGACTACGTCAGCGCGATCGTGCCGCCGCTGGTCATGGCGATCGGCTTCGGATTCCTGGTGCGGGCCATCGTCCGCAGCCAGGGCGGGGCCCAGCGGGCCAAGGAAGACGTCGACTGACCCCGTCAGCCGCCCGAACGACCGGCGCGCCGCCATTCCCGATTCCCGGGGGTGGCGGCGCGCCGGTTTGGCGCACTTCACAAGATTTGCCCCATTCACTCCCTATCCTGGCCGCACTATGGTCCGGCAACTCGGCGAACTTGAGAACGCCATCATGACCCGGGTGTGGCGGTGGAACCGACCGGTCACGGTTCGCGAGGTTCTCCTGGATCTGCGGTCGGAACGCGAAATCGCGTACACCACGGTGATGACCGTCCTGGACAAGCTCCACAGAAAGGGCTGGCTGCGCCGCGAACGGGTCGGCCGGGCCTATCGTTATGAACCGGTCTCCTCGCGTGAGGCGTACACGGCGGCTCTGATGAACGACGCCTGGGCCACCAGTGACAATCCGGCGGCGGCCCTGGTGCACTTCTTCGGCCTGATGTCGCCCGAGCAACGCGAAGCGCTCCGGGACGCCTTGCGGGTGGCCGCTCTGTTCCCGCCCGATCCGGCCGGCGCGGATTCCGCGGACGTCGGACCGGATACCGGTGGGACGGAACCGGGAGCGGCGCGATAACGTCCCGACCATGGAGGTCACCATCCGCCGGGCGCGGACCACGGACGTGCGGGCAGTGCGCAGGCTCATCGACACCTACTCGCGCGACGGCATTCTGCTGGACAAGCCCACAGTCACACTGTTCGAATCCGTCCAGGAGTTCTGGGTCGCGGAACGGGACGACAACGGCGCGGTGGTGGCCTGCGGCGCACTGCACGTGATGTGGGAGGACCTCGCCGAGGTCCGCACGCTCGCGGTGGATCCGGTCGTCCGGGGCACCGGGATCGGGCACCTGCTGCTGGAGAAGCTGGTGCAGACCGCGCGCTGGCTGGGCGTCCGTCGGATTTTCTGCTTGACGTTCGAGGTCGCGTTCTTCGCGAAACACGGTTTCGTCGAGATCGGCGAGGTCCAGGAAACCGATGATGGTACGACAGACCCGGCGGCGATCGCTACGGATGTCTATGAAGAACTCCTCCGCTCGTACGATGAAGGCGTCGCCGAGTTCCTCGACCTGGAGCGGGTGAAGCCCAACACACTGGGCAACTCGCGCATGCTGCTGCACCTCTGAGCCGCTCCAACCGGGTCAAGGGTTTGTGTTTTCCGGAGAAAGGCGCTTTCCTTTCCTTAGGCAATGGGTCGTTTAGCGGAAAGGGAAGCCCGTGGCACAGAGGGTGCAGGTCATTCTTGAAGACGATCTCGACGGCGGTTCGGCGGACGAGACGGTGACGTTCGCCCTCGACGGCGTTGCCTACGAGATCGACCTGAAGAGCGCCAACGCGGACAAGCTCCGCGGGCTGCTGGCGCCGTACGTGGAGAAGGGCCGCAAGCAGAGCGGCCGGCTCGCCGGTGCCCGTCGTCCGGGCCGCGGCACCGCGGCCCGTCCGGCCGGCGGCGCCCCGGACACCGCCAAGATCCGCGCGTGGGCCAAGGAGCAGGGCCTGGAGGTCAACGACCGCGGCCGCGTTCCGAGCAACGTCCGCGAGGCCTACGAGAAGGCCAACGCGTCCTGATCCCGGCGCCGCGGGCCCGCCGGAGCGGGTGCGGGGCCCGGCGGCCGGGGACGGCCGCCACCATCACACGCACGGGGCGCGGAGGAGTCTCCTC
>NZ_JBHVET010000017.1:0-31014 GCF_042802135.1 Kitasatospora sp. NPDC057512 | reverse complement strand
GCCCCCAACTGGTCGAGGCGTACCAGGCGTTGGCGCCGGGAGGAACCCTCGTCGCCGCCGGCCACAGCTCCGGGAGCGGGGAGGACTTCGCGTTCGGCACCCTCTTCGGCGACGCGAGCCGGCACGACCGCTCGGTGGTCTCCTTCTACCTGCTCGGCTGCACCGGCCTCGGCCGCGACCTCGGCTGGCTCGCCCACCGGGTGGCGGCCGGCGAGCTGGACCCCGGCGTCACCTGGCGCGGTGCCTGGGACGACGCGGCCGAGGCGGTCGACGCCCTGCTCGGGCGGCGGCTGCACGGCAAGGCGGTGCTGGCCGTCGGGGGCTGAGGCCGGGCCGGGGGCGGGCTCGGGGGCAGGGGTGGGCCGGGGCTTCCGCCGGGGCCCGGGCCACTCGGACGGGTCAGGAGCTGTCGCTGCGGAGCGGGATGTTGCCAAGCATGGGGACGTACGGGCCCCTCGGCCGCCGAACACCGACCAGGAGAGGGATCCCTCGGTGCGTGAACTCCACAGTCCCCCCAGCCACGGCCGACCCGGCCACCGTCCGCCGCCCGACCGCTCCCTGGACGGTGGCCGGCGACCGGGCCGGAGGTGGACGCCGCAGCGGACGGTCGCGCTGATCGTGGCGGCCTCCGGCGTCGCCGTGCTCGCGGCCTGCAGCAGCAGCTCCTCGGGCACGGCGGCCGGCTCGCCGACGGCCACCCCGCCCAACGCGGGCGCCTTCTCCGGCGAGCCGCCCTCCGCCGTCGCCTCCGCCGCGGAGTCGCTGCTGGCCTCGGCGTCGGCGGCCATCGCCTCGGCCTCGGAGGCCTCCGCGGCGTCCGTCGCCTCCAACGCCGCGGCGGCGTCCGCCTTCGAGGCCTCCGTCTCGGCGCAGCAGGCGACGACCAGGGAGAAGGCCGCCTCGGTGCTCAGCGGGGTGACGGACGGCGGCAACGCGGTGAACGACGTCGCCATCACCGGCATCAACCGGCAGAACACCGGCGGCCTGCACGCCGTGGTCGTCACCATCCGGAACCCGGGGCCCGAAGCGGCCTCCTACGCCGTCCAGGTCGACTTCACCGACACCAGCGGCAAGGCCGTGGACAGCGCCGTCGTCGGCGCCGAGAACGTCCCGGCGAACGGCACGGCCGAGCCCGTCGCCTTCAGCAGGCAGCCGGCCGACCGGACGCTGCTGCCGGTGGTGGTCAAGGCCGTCCGGTACTGACGCCCACTCGGGCCGACCTGCCGGAAGTCCGCCGCGCCTACCGCACCCGGCTGCGGACGCCCGAGCGCCTCCCGTTCGCGGGTGCCTCCCGGGTTACGTCACGCCGCCGGCGGGTTACGTGACGCCGTCCGCCCGTTCCCGCTGCCGGGTGCGGTAGGCGCGGGAGCGGCAGCGGGGGGAGCAGTAGCGCGGCGGGCGGCCGCCGGGGCGCGGGCCGTCGGGGGAGGGGGCGGGGGCCGGCAGCGGGCCGCCGCAGGCGGGGCAGGCCGGGCCGGGCTCCTCGTCGGGGGCCGGGGCGTCCGGGACCGGGTGCGAGGTCAGGCCCAGCCGTTCGGCGACCACGCCGGCCTGGAAGCGGCTGTGCGCGCCGAGGCCGTCCAGCAGGTCCGAGACGTGGCGGCGGCAGGTGCGCAGGGAGATGCCGAGGCGGCGGGCGATGGACTCGTCCTTGAGGCCCTTCGCGAGCAGCACCAGGATGCTCTGCTTCATCGTCTTGGTGACGTCGTGCGCGGCCTGCGGGCCGCTGGCGAACGGGGCCGCGTTCTCCCAGTCCCGTTCGAAGACCGTCAGCAGGTAGGAGAGCAGGTCGGGCTCGCGGATGATCAGGGCGCCGCCGGAGCTGGCGGGCAGCAGGGCGAGCGAGCCGTCCACGATGATCAGCTGCGGCAGCACCTCCGGCAGCGTCCGGATCTCGGCGCCGGCCTCGATGAGCTGCTCGGCGTGCACCCGGGTGGGCTGGTCGAAGCGGGTCGCGTGCTGGTAGAGGCTGCGCATCCGGACGCCCCGGTCGAGCAGCGCCAGGTCGCGCGGCAGGGCCTCGCGCAGGGCGGCCGGGGGGAACGACCCGCCGTGCTTGGAGACCAGCACCTCGCTGCGGCAGGAGTCGATCACGTCGGCGAGCAGCGAGCGCACCGCGAACTTGTCCGGCAGGCGGTCGATGGTGCCCTGGGGGAAGGCGTGTTGACGGGCCTGGAGGTAGACGGGCACCAGCGCCGCGAGGCCGTCGCGCTGCTGCTGGACGATCCTCCGCTGTTCGCGCAGGGCCTCCTCCCGGGCGCGCAGGGCGGTGTCGCGGGCGGAGAGCAGCTGGGCGGTCGCGGCCTGGGGGCTGACGGGCTGCCAGGCGGTCGGGGGTGTGTCCGTACGGTCCCCTTCCGCGGGGCGCCCGTCGGGGAACAGCTCCTGGAAGAGGCAGGCCCCGGTGAGCTGCCGGACGGCCGCTTCGCACTCCGGCAGGCTCAGGTCGGTCTCCGATGCCGCCTGTGCGAGGGTCGCCGGGGTGAGGCGCTCGTGCACCACCGTCCACCGGTAGAGCGTGACGGCCGCGCTGTCGAGCGCGGGCACGTCGGCGGTCGGGTCGGGGGCGGTCGGGTCGGGGCCGGTCACGGGGTGCATCGCATGCCTCCTAAAGCTGCCAGGCAGGCTCATGATCCCCTGCGGGGGATGTCGTGGCCATCCGCCGCCTGGCAGGGTGACGAGCACGGACCGGGCGATGCGGCAGGAACTGCGGAAACGCCCGGAACGTGTGGAACCGTCCCCGAAGTGATGGGAGTTGTCGTCATGCGAGGAATCGTGACGCGGACACTGGCCGCGGTCGCGCTGGGTGCCGCCGCCTGGTTGGGCGGGGTGGCCCCGGCCGGCGCCTCCGTGTTCGACGACGCGACGCTGACGGAACCCGGCGGCGTGCACGGCGGCCACCAGTGCGTCCAGACGACGGCCTGGGGCGACGCCTGGTGCCCGGGCAAGCCGCTGAGCTGACGCGTCGTCGCGAGCGACTCCCGTCCCCTCCTCATCGAAAGGGAAGTCCTGTCATGCACATGGCCCTGAAGCGTTCCGTCCGTACCGCCCCCACCGCCACCGGCCGGGCCGGCTCCGCGCCCTCCGCCTCCTCTGCCGGGTCCGCGGGCTGATCCGCTCGGCGGGGTGACGTAGCGCGCCCTGCACGGGACGTCGGCGGAGTCGACTTCCCGTGCAGGGCGCGTTGCCGTTCCGGTGGGCATCGGGGTGCTCAACGCCGGTGCCAGACCGCCCAGTTCTGCCGGGCGTCGAACCGCTCGACGTACCAGTCGGCGGGGTGGCCCGGCCAGTACGCCTCCGGCGGTTTCCCCTCCCCGGGCAGCGGGAGGACCATGACGTTCGCCTCCGCCGGGACGGGCTGCCAACGGGGGTCGCGGGACCAGACCCGCCCCCGGTAGACCTCGAAGGTCTGGGCGGCGCGCAGCGACCAGTCGACGTCCCAGGCGAACACCACGTTGTCGTCCGCCGTGATCCCGGCGGCGCGGGTGAAGCCGGTCGCCAGGCCCTCGCGGCCCTCCGCGTGCGGCCGGGCGACCTGCGCGGTGATCGTCGTGGTGGCGAAGGCGGCGAACAGCGCCAGCGAGATGCCGAGCGCCCCGAGCACCCGGCGGCCCCCGGCGTTGCGGACCAGGACCGCCGCGCCGAGCAGGACCAGCACGGCGGCGCAGGTGCGGGGCAGGTCGATCCGGCCCCAGTCCGCGGCCAGGAACGAGACGTCGGGCAGGGTCCAGGGGATGAACATCGACGTGTGCAGCCGCTCGCCGGCCGCCAGCGCCACGACCCCGGCGAGCAGCAGGACGAGCCCGGCCGCGACCGCCGCCGTCCGGACCAGCGCGCGGCGCCCGTACCCGGCGAGCACCGAGACGCCCGCCACGAAGGCCGACGGGACGAGGGAGGAGGTGTACCGGGCGTACACCCAGTCGTCGACCCGGCCGTCCAGGGGCAGGGCGGCGGCGGAGGCCAGGGCCGTGCCGAACAGCAGCGCCACCAGCACGCCGCCGGTGGTCCGCAGGGCGGTCGACCGGCGGCGGTCGAACACCGCGCACAGGCAGGCGACGACGGCGAGCCCGCCGACGCCCCAGGTGGAGACGGTGAAGTACCAGATCTGACCGGCGGCCCGGGCGAGGGTCTGCAGGGCGGTGTCCGGATCGGTCAGACCCTTCCAGAGCGAGCCGCCGACATCGCTGTCCGGGACGGTGAACCGCGCGTGCAGCCACGCCGACAGCAGCTCGGCGCCGAGCACGCCGAGGCCGAGCGCCGCGAGCCCGGCCGCCGTGGCGCGCCACGGCGCCCGGCGCAGCAGCAGGACGCCGAGCAGGACGGCGGCGGTCAGCGCCACCACCACGCCGCCGCGGTCGTGCACCGCCATCGCGTAGCCGGCCGACGCCCCCGCCCCGACGGCGTGCCAGGTGCGGCGCCGCGGCGGGCCGTCGGCGAGCCAGCCGTGCAGGCAGAGCAGCCAGGCGAGCACCAGGACGGGCAGGACGGCGTCGGTCAGCGCGAACTGCGAGTAGAAGACCACCGGCGGCAGCAGCGCGGTCGCGGCGGCGAAGGCGTACGAGAGGCGGCGGTTCAGGCCGAGGCGGCGCAGCGCGACGTGGGCGAGCGGGAAGACCAGGGCGTTGACGGCGGCGTTGACGCCCATGACCAGGTGGTAGGCGGTCGTCGGGTCGTCGGCCAGGCGCAGTGCGGGGGAGATCAGCAGGGGGTAGCCGCCGGGGATCACCACGCCGACCGGGATCTCGGTCGCCGAGCCGCCGGCCAGCACCCGGGCCAGGGCGAGGTAGGAGTCCTCGTCGGGGTGGACGGACGGGAAGTCCATGGACCGGACGAGGGCGAGCCGGAACAGCAGCTCGGCGAGGTAGCCGACGAGCAGCACGGCGGCGGGCCGGGTGTCGGCGATCCGGACGACGGCGGCGCGGACGGTGGCGGTGGTGGCGAGGACGGCGGTTCGGGCGGTGGTGCGGACGGTGGCGAGCGGGGTCGGGGCGGGCGGGGTCGGGTTCGGCCGGGTCGTGGTGCGGGGTGGCACGGGCGCGCCCCCTTCTTTCGGACTGTCGGACGACTGTATATGTCGTTGGACTGCATATGTAGTCCGACTGGTTCCACGGAAGGGGGCGGGCGCCTACGGGCCGGGCCGACTCTCCGGGCCCGTCATGAATGTCGGCCAATCGGCGGGACCACGTCCTCGGCGATCGTCCGGCCCCCGGCACGTGCCCGCCGACCGTGGTTCAGGCCGTCCGCGGGAGCGTCATCGTCACTGGCGGCGCCTGGTGGCGGCGGGCCCGGCGCCGGGGGCTCCCCCGGGCCGGGGAGGGGTGCCTCGGCCCCCGGGTGCAGGGCTTCAGGCGCGCGTCGCTCGGTTCGGCTGCGGGGTGCCGGTCGGCTCAGCGCAGCCGCGAGGAGGACAGGATCGACGCCAGGTGCGCGACCACCATGCCCCAGGTGATCACCGTGATGCCCGCGAGCGTCCACCGCGTGGCGTCCAGGTTCCCGAGTCCCGCGTCCACCGCGGCCGCCGCCAGCAGCACCAGCGAGGCCTCGATGCCGTTCGTCACCCGGTGGATCTTGAACAGCGAGGCGACCTTGCGGGCCGTCGCGATGCCCTGGGAGCGCGGCTGCGTCGACTCCTCGGTCGCCGGCAGCTGCCCGCTGCGGGCGCGGGCCACGTCCACCAGGTCCGTCGAGGCCTTGAGCAGCACCACGCCCAGCGCGGCCGCCAGCCCCGCCGACACCCACAGCTCCGACCCGCCGCGCGCCGCCCGGACGCCCGCACCGATCATCAGCGCGGCGTCCGCCAGATAGGCGCCGAGCCGGTCCACGTACACCCCGGCCATGCTGAACTGGCGCTTCCAGCGCGCCACTTCGCCGTCCACGCAGTCGAACAGCAGGAACAGCTGGAACAGCACGACGGCCAGCACCGCACCGGCCGGGCCCGGGATCAGCAGGGCCGCGCCGCCGCCGACCCCGCACGCCACCATCACCCAGGTGAGGGTGTTCGGCGACACCGAGGTGCGCACCAGCTGCCGGGTGGTCCGCAGCGAGATCCGCCGCATGTACATCCGGCCCGCCCAGTGCTCGCCGTTGCGGCTCTGAAGCTTGGCCTGCGGCTGGCACACCTCGCGCAGCTCGGCGAGCGCCGGAGCAGCCACCATGACGACATCCCTCCACCTGTCCCGAAACGATCACCACAGGCTACGGCCTCCGGGGGAACGCCCGGACCAGGTGGTATGCCGCCGGCGGTACGGGAGGTGTCCGTCGTCGGAACGTCCGGTGCGAACGGTGGGGGCGTCCGCCGCGGACGTCCGGTGCTCATGGTGCGCGCGAGCGTCGCGGACGTCCGCCGGAGCGCCCGCGGCGAAAACCGGTGGGCCGCCCGAGTGCCCCCGGGCTAGGCTGCGCGGGTTCGCCGGAACCCGAAGCCACGGGCCCGACTGCCCGCCCCCGTACGCCGGTTGACGCGGTCCGCGGTCCCGGAGCGGAACGAGGAGCGCAGACCCATGGTGACCACGGGCGGCCCGTCCCAGAGCCCCGACCCGGCCCGACTGCTGGCCGACCACCGTCCGCGGGGCCCGGTGGAGACCGCCGACCACGAGCGGGCCCGCCTCCTCCTCGACGTCGCCGACCCGTGGAACAGGGGCACCTTCCCGCTCCACTTCACCGCCTCCGCGCTGATCGTCCACCCGCCCACCCGCCGCGTCCTGCTGCGCTGGCACGTCCGCCAGCAGGCCTGGCTGCACGTCGGCGGCCACGGCGACCCGGGCGAGACCCGGCCGCTGGACATCGCCCTGCGCGAGGGCCTGGAGGAGACCGGCCTGACCGACCTCGCCCCCTGGCCCGGGCACGCCCTCGTCCACCTCGCCGTGGTGCCCGTCCCCGCCTCGCCCGCCGAACCCGCGCACGAGCACGCCGACCTGCGCTTCCTGCTGGCCACCGCCACCCCGGAGCGGGCCCGGCCGGAGAACCCGGCGTCCCCGCTGGAGTGGCTCACCGTCGAGGAGGCCAAGCGGTGGACCACCGAGGACAACCTCCGTGAGACCCTCGACCGCGCGGCCCGCCTGCTGCCGTCCGCCTGAACCCCCCTTGGAGACCGACCGGATGCACACCGACCAGACCCTGATCTTCGACGCCGACGACACGCTCTGGGAGAACAACGTCCTCTTCGAGCGGGTCATCGACGGCTTCCTGGACTGGGTCGCCGCCCCGGAGGAGCGGCAGCGCACCCGGGCCCTGCTGAACGAGATCGAGGCCCTCAACTCCGCCACCCTCGGCTACGGCGCCACCGTCTTCCGGCAGAGCCTCGCCGACTGCCTCCAGCGGTTCAACGACCGCACCCCCACGGCCGCCGAGCAGACCCGGATCGACGACCTGCTCACCCCGCTGACCAGCCGCGACGTCGAACTGATCGCCGGCGTCGCCGACACCCTGGCCACGCTCGCCGACCGCCACCAGCTGCTCCTGCTCACCAAGGGCGACCAGGGCGAACAGCAGCGCAAGGTGACCGCGTCCACCATCGACCACCACTTCCGCGGCGTCCACATCGTCGCCGAGAAGTCGGTCGACACCTACCGGCGGCTCACCGCCGACCTCGGCCTCGACCCGGGCCGGACCTGGATGATCGGCAACTCGCCCAAGTCCGACATCGCCCCCGCCCGCCGGGCCGGCCTGCGCACCGTCTTCATCCCGCACGAGCACACCTGGGTGCTGGAGCACGCGGAGCTCGGCCCGGACGAGGCGACGCTGCGGCTCGGGGCCTTCTCCGAGCTGCTGCGCCACTTCTGACGGTCTCTTCGGGCCGTCAGCCCATCATCGCGGCCGCCGACACCGGCGTCCCGTCCCGGTACAGCCAGGCCCGCTCGGCGGCCGACCAGACGCCGGCCGTCAGCAGGTAGAGCACGGCGGCCACCGGGACCAGCGCCGCGAACAGCACCGACCCGAACGACAGGTACGGCAGCAGGCCCGCCCCCGGCTGCGGGGCGGGCCGGGCCGCAGCCGCTGGTGCCGCCGCAGCCGCCGTTGCCGCCGCTGCCGCGGCCGTGCGCCGGGCCCGGCGGAAGTTGACGACCCCGACCGCCGCCAGCCCGGCGAACAGCACCCCGAACACCGCCCACTGCCCGGCGCCGTGCGCGCCCGTGACGTGCAGACCCAGCGGCACCCCGAACAGGGTGTGGTCCAGCAGGTCGTTCGGAGTGGTGAACAGGCGGTACATCACCGAGAAGAACGGAATCTGCACCAGCACCGGCAGGCACCCCGCGAACGGCGACACCTGCTCCTTCCGGTACATCTCGGCCAGCGCCTCGCGCAGCCGCTCCGGGCGGTCCTTGTGCTTCCGCTGCAGCGCGGCGACCTTCGGCGCCAGCCGCGCCCTGGCCTTCTCCCCGCGCGCCGCCGCCCGCGCCAGCGGGTGCAGCGCCAACCGGACGGCGACGGTGAACAGGACGATGGCCAACGCGGTCGGCACCAGGTGGGCGACGGCGGCGACGACGGCGTGCGCCAGGGCGACGGCAGGGTCGAGAACAGCGAGTACGGACATGGTGGAGCGAGCCCTCCGGGGTCTCAGGACATGAGTGATCAGCGGAGGACGGCCACGAAGAACGTCAGTGAAGGACGTCTGGAAGAAGGTCCGGTGAGGACGTCCGGTGAGGACGTCGGACGGAACTACGCGGCCGCCGGGGCCGCTCCCGGCGCCCTGGGGCGTCGCCTGCCCCGGGCGTCCGGATCACGCTGCGGAAGGAACGCCGTACCGAACGCCCGACGCCGCAGCACCCCGCTGCGCACCGCCGCGGGCGCCCGCGCCCCCAGGAGCCGCGCCCCGGCCAGCGCCCCGGCGACCGCCCCGGCCACCAGTGCCACGGCCGCGACGGCGGCCGCCGAGGCCAGCGTCCCGCTGTCGGCCACCAGCTCCCCGGTCAGCACCCGGAGCAGGCCCAGCAGCATCGCCACAACGGTCACGACGCGCTCCCCCTCCCGGTGTCCCCTCGGCTTCCTGACGTACCAGCAGGACGATCCTACGGGCCCCCGGGTTCCCGTCTCCGGCGGGGAAGCCCCCCGCGGTGCCCCCGCCTGGTTCCGAACCTGGTTCCGCACCTGGTTCCGCCCGATTCCGTTCGTGTCCGAAGGTCCCGCTCCAGGTCCGGCTGAAGAGGGCCCGTCCAGGGTGTAGCCGACGGGGCTACACGGGGCTACCGTGGAGAGGTGAAGACGATTACCCAGCGGGAGTTCCGGAACAACTCCGCCGCCGTGATGGACGCGGTGGAGGCGGGGGAGACGTTCCACATCACCAGGAACGGGGTCGAGGTCGCGGAGCTGCGGCCGGTGCCCGGGCGTCGGCGGCTCACGGCGGAGGAGCTGGTGGCCCGGCACGTGAAGCTGCCGCGCGTGGACTACCAGCAGATGCGCAAGGAGGCCGAGGAGGACTTCGGCCCCGAGGAGCTGGTGGGGGACGACGGCGACGACCCGTTCGAGCGGCGGCGTGGCTGAGCGCCGCAGAGCACCCCGGCGACGGCCGGCCGGGGTGCTGGACACCTGCGTCTACATCGACCTCGCGCTGCTCAGCCCCTCCGACCTGCCGGCCGTGCCCGAGCTGACCGCGATCACCTTCGCCGAGCTCCAGCAGGGCGTGTCGATGGCCCGCGACCCGGCCAGCCGGGCCGCCCGGCTGGAGGTCCTGGGCGCGGCGATGGCGGACTTCGACCCGCTGCCCTTCGACGCGGCCGCCGCCGCCCGCTACGGGACGCTGGTCACCCTCACCATCGCCGCCGGACGGCAGCCGCGCCCGCGCCGGATCGACCTGATGATCGCCGCGGTCGCCTCGGCCCACGGGCTGCCGCTGTACACCCGCAACGTGGCGGACTTCCGGGGGCTGGGCTCCGCGGTGGAGGTCATCGGGGTGTGAGGGCCGGGCGGTCTCCTGGGCCGGGGGGGAGTGACGGTCACGGGGCGCCGAGGGCGGCGGCCCCGTCCCGCTCGACCCGGTCGGCCAGGGCGGCCGCGTACTTCAGGGCCTCCGCCCGGTTCCGGGTGCGCAGCAGGACGGTGTTGCCCCCGCGCCTGCCCCGGTTGCCGCCCGCCTTGGCGGCGACGGCCCAGCGCGGGCGGCGGAGCAGGGCGAGGACCAGCCAGCGGAGTCCGAAGTTCAGGCCCAGGAGGGCGGCGATGGGGACGAGCAGGAGGACCCCCTCGCCACCTCCGCCGCCGTCGACGTGCCGCATGGGGTCGTAGGCGTGCAGGGGCCTGTGCGTGGCCCCGAGGCGACCGAGCCACACCACCGCGATCCGTACGGGGCGGCGGTCGGGCCCGGTCACGTCGACGTAGCCGATCGACCCGTCCCGCTCGCCGCGGGCCCAGGCCGTCCGCTCCCTCGTGGTCGACTGGCTCTCCTGGAGCGCGCGGTCCTCGGCCTCCCGGGTCTTCTGGCGCTGCTCGAACTCCTCGGACCAGGCCTTCTCGCGCTTCTTCTGCTCGGCGGACCATTCCCACTGGCGCCGGAGGCGCTCCTCGTCGTCGGTCTGCCGCCCCCGCTGACTGTTCATCTAATGATCTTAGAAGTGCCGTCCCGGGTGCGTCGGCGGCGGGCCCGGCACGTCAGCGGCGGGCCCGCAAGGGGCGCGTCAGCCCGGGCGGACCGCCGTCCCGGTGGCGGCGGAGGTGCGGGCGGCCTCCAGGACGGCCAGGGCGGCCACCGCGTCGCGCGGGTCGACCGGCGGCGGGGTGCCCGGGGTGGCCAGGGCGGCGGCGATGCCCGCGTAGAAGGCGGGGTAGTCGCCCGGGTCGGTCGGCAGCTGGATCGCCGACTCGTCGGTGCCGAGGGTGCCGTAGTGCGCGGGCTGGTCGGCGCCCCAGGGGCGGGTGCCGTCCGGGCGCAGGCCCGCCCGCAGGTCGGCCTCCTGCGGGTCCATGCCGGGCTTGACGTAGCCGGCGGTGTCGCCGAGCACCCGCAGCCGGGGGCCGATCAGCGGGGTGATGGCGCTGGTCCACAGGTGCGAGCGGGTGCCGCTGGTGTGGGTGAGGGCGAGGAACGCGTCGTCGTCCACCACCGCGCCGTCGCGCCGCACGTCGATCTCCGCGTACACCGTCTCGACCGGCCCGAACAGGGTGAGCGCCTGGTCGACGAGGTGGCTGCCCAGGTCGTACAGGGTGCCGCCGACCTCGGCCGGGTCGGCCAGCTCCCGCCAGCCCGGCTTGGGCTTGGGGCGGAAGCGCTCGAAGCGGGACTCGAAGCGGTGCACCCGGCCGAGCGCGCCACCGCGCACCAGTCGGCTCGCGGTGAGGAAGTCGCCGTCCCAGCGCCGGTTGTGGAAGACCGAGAGCAGCACGCCCCGCTCCTCGGCGAGCCGGCACAGCTCCAGCGCCTGGGCGGCGGTGCCGGCCAGCGGCTTGTCCACCACGGTGGCCAGGCCGGCCCGCAGGGCGGCGCGGGCGAGCGGGGCGTGGGTGCGGTTGGGCGAGGCGATGACGACCAGGTCCAGCGCGTCCGGGTCGGCGAGCAGCTGCTCGGGCGTGTCCACGGCGCGGGCGCCGGGGTGCTCGTGCGCCAGCTGGGCGCGCCGGTCGGGGTTGGCGGTGACCACGGCGTCCAGTCGCAGCCCCGGCGTGGTGGCGATCAGCGGCGCGTGGAACGCGGAGCCGGCCAGGCCGTAGCCGATCAGGCCGACGCGGAACGGACCGGGAGTCGTCTGCGTGTTCATGCGCCCACTCAATCACGAGGCGCCCGGTTGCTCCCGGTTTCGGTGGGCGGCGGCCGGACAGCCGTCGGACGACCGCCGGTGGGCCACCGGTGGGCCGCCAGTGGGTCACCGACCGGCGGCTGCCCCGGACCTCTTGACCTCAAGTGCGATTGAGCTTTTAGCGTGAACTCGGGTTGATCATCCGACGATGGGAGAAACGCGCTCATGATCCTCGTGACCGGAGCCACCGGGAACATCGGCAGCGCCCTGCTGAGGGAGTTGCACGCACGCGGTGCGGGGCCGCTGAGAGGGCTCACCCGTGACGCCTCGCGGGCGACGTTCCCCGAGGAGGTCGAGGCCGTTGAGGGTGACTTCGCGCTGCCGGAGTCGTTGAAGCCCGCTCTGGACGGGGTGCGCTCGCTGTTCCTCGTGTCGCGCATGGGCCCGGACGCGGACACCCTCGCGGCAGCCCGGCGGGCGGATGTCGAGCACGTGGTGCTGGTGTCGTCCATCACCGTCCAGACCCATCCGCACCTGGGCCCCGCCGGCGAGAACCTGGCGGTCGAGCGGCTGCTCAAGGACAGCGGCATGGACTGGACGATCCTTCGGCCGACGCAGTTCGCCTCGAACGCCCTGATGTGGGCGGCGTCGATCCGCGACCGTGAGGCGGTCCGCGCGCCGTACGCGGGCACCGGGCTGCCCACGATCCACCCCGCGGACATCGCGGCAGTGGCGCGGGTCGCGCTGACCGAGCCCGGCCACCGGGGGCGGACGTATGCCCTGACCGGTCCGGAGCCGGTGACGGCCCGGCAGCAGGTCGAGGCCATCGCGGCAGCACTCGGGCGGGACGTGCCCTTCATCGAGATCAGCCGACGGGAGGCTCGTGCTCGGATGGCCGCGGTCTTCGGGGAGGAGGCCGCGGATGCGGTGCTCGATGTGACGGGCGGAGACGTCAATGACGAGCTACTGGCAGTGCGCGACACGGTTTCGCAAGTCACCGGCTCCCCGGGCAGGCCGTTCCGGCAGTGGGCCGCGGAGCATGCCCACATGTTCCGCTGAGCCCTGTCCCCAGTACGTTCGGCATGATCGACAGTCAGGAGAAAACCAGTGTCCCTCTTCATCCCCGACTTCGACGACACCGTCGTCGTACGTTCCGCCGACGCCGAACTGATAGGCGAGGGCGGCCCGGTGACCAACCGGCTACTGGTGGACAGCCCCGCCACGGGCGGGGCGCTCTCCAGCATGCGCGTCACCCTCGGCAGGGGAGCCGACGGCGCCCGCCCGCACCACCACGGCAAGTCCGCCGAGATGTTCTACGTCCTGGACGGCACCGCCCAGCTGCTGTCCGGCGATCAGGTGGTCACCGCGGAGCGCGGGGACGTGGTGGTCGTACCGCCGGGCATGCAGCACGCCTTCGCGGCAGCGCCCGGCGAGATCGCGGACATGCTCGTCATCATCACGCCCGGGGTGGAGCGCTTCGAGTACTTCCGCCACCTTGAGCGCATCCGCTACGGCGAGGTGCCGCCGGAGAGTCTCCTTGAGGTTCAGGAGCTGTACGACTCCTACTTCGGGACCAGCGCCGTCTGGGACGCCGCGCGCGGATGACGGCGCCGGTCGGGTGGACCCGGCATCGGCCCACGGCTCCGCTTCGGGTCGATCCGGCGGGCACCTCCTACCGAGCCTCGCCGAAGGCGCGTCGGTACGCGCCGGGGGTGGTGCCGACGGCCGCCCGGAAGCGGTGGCGCAGGTTGACCGCGGAGGCGAGGCCGACCCGGGTGGCGATGGCCTCCACCGGCAGGTCGGTCTGCTCCAGCAGGACCCGTGCCGCCTCGACGCGTTGACGGAGCAGCCACTGGCCGGGGCTGGTGCCGAGTTGCCGGGTGAAGCGTCGGGCGAGAGTGCGGCTGGACAGCCCGGCGTGCTCGGCGAGCCGGTCGAGGGTCAGGCGGGTGCCGAGTCGGGAGGAGGCCCATTCCAGCAGGGGGGCCAGCGACTCGTCCGTCCTGGCGTGGGCGGGCTGCACGGCGTACTGGAGTTGACTGCCCTCCCGGTGCGGCGGCAGAACCATGCTCCGGGCGATCTGAGCGGCGTAGGCCGCGCCGTGGTCGGAGCGGACGAGGTGCAGGCAGAGGTCGATGCCGGCACCGGCCCCGGCGCTGGTCGCCACGTCGCCGTGGTCCACGTACAGCACGTCCGGGTCGACCTCGACATCGGGGAAGTCGGCGGCGAGCTGGTCGGTGCGGCACCAGTGGGTGGTGGCGCGGCGGCCGTCGAGCAGTCCGGACCGGGCCAGCAGGAACGCGCCGGTGCAGATGGCGATGATCCTGGCCCCGCGCTGGTGCGCGCCCCGGACCGCGGCCAGGACGGCCGGCGACACCGGGCCGCCCGGCGGCTGCCAGCCCGGGACGATCACGGTGTCCGCCTCCTTCAGGGCGGCCAGCCCGGCGTCGACGAGCATCGAGTACCCGACGGTGGTCGGTACGGGCCCGGGGTGCTCGGTGCACACCCGGAAGTCGTAGCGCACCGGCACCCCTGCGCGGACGGTGCCGAAGACCTCGCTGGCGCAGGCGAGTTCGAAGGGCGACTGCGGCTGGTTCAGCAGGGCGACCACTCGGTGACGGCTCATGGCAGGAATATATCCATGGATGTCTTTCCGGACTCTCGAAGCCGGCCGCCGACCTGCCGCACAGTGGCTCCATGAGCGAGACCAATGGAGCTACGGCACTACTGAAGACCACCGTTCAGGTCGAGGAGGTCGAACCCGTCGAGGTCGTGCCCGGGATCGTGCGCCGCAGGCTGCCGAGGACCGAGTACGCCGGGGGCTGGCTGATCGACTTCGCGCCGGGGAGCGAGTGGCCGGAGGTCGACGTACACGCCACCGAGGAGCGCTACTTCGTGCTGAGCGGTGAGGTGATCGAGGGGGAGGAGCGCCACGGGCCCGGCACGTACGTGGTGTTCGCGCCGGGCAGCCGCCACCGGCCCCGGACCGAGACCGGCGCGCGGATGCTCGGGATCACCGTGCTGCCCCGCTGACCCGCCCGGTAGGTCCCTCCCGGCCGCGCGGGCAGGTGGGTCGGGCGCGGCGACGGGCGACTACGCTGGTCGGAGTTGGGGCAGCCTGTGGCGCCCGACCGGCCGAGGGTGTCCGGTCTGGGCACGTGCGAGAACGTTCAGACCTGTGCAAGACCGAGGAGACACCTACGTGGCAGAGCGCAAGCCCATCGAGTCCTGGCTGACCGACATGGACGGGGTCCTCATCCACGAGGGCACGCCGATCCCCGGGGCGGAGGAGTTCCTGCGCAAGCTGCGGGAGTCCGGCAAGCCCTTCCTGGTCCTCACCAACAACTCCATCTACACCCCGCGCGACCTCAGCGCCCGGCTGGCCGGCATGGGGCTGGAGGTGCCCGAGGAGTGCATCTGGACCTCCGCCCTGGCGACGGCCAAGTTCCTCGCGGGCCAGCGCCCCGGGGGCACCGCGTACGTGATCGGCGAGGCCGGGCTCACCACCGCGCTCTACCAGGCCGGTTACGTGCTGACCGACAACAACCCCGACTACGTGGTGCTCGGCGAGACCCGCACCTACTCCTTCGAGGCGCTCACCAAGGCGATCCGCCTGATCAACCAGGGCGCCCGGTTCATCTGCACCAACCCGGACGAGACCGGCCCCTCCACCGAGGGCGTGCTGCCGGCCACCGGCTCGGTCGCGGCCCTGATCACCAAGGCGACCGGGGTCGAGCCGTACTTCGTCGGCAAGCCCAACCCGCTGATGATGCGCGAGGCGCTGAACACCGCCGGCGCCCACTCCGAGACGGCGGTGATGATCGGCGACCGGATGGACACCGACATCGTCGCGGGCATGGAGGCCGGCATGGAGACCATCCTGGTGCTCACCGGGCTGACCTCCGCCTCCGACGTGGAGCGCTTCCCGTACCGGCCGACCCGCGTGGTCCAGTCGGTCGCGGACCTGGTCGAGCTGGTCTGACCTCCGCGTTCTCCCCCTGCGCTTTCGTCGTGGGCCCCGTTCCGGCAGGTCGCCGGGGCGGGGCCGCTTCGTGTCCGCGGGGAGGAGCCGCTACGCGCCTGCGGGGAGGCGGTCGTTGTCGGTGGGGCTGTGTAGCGTTCGGGGTGAAAGAGGGCGTGCGGCGCAACAGCCGCGGTGTGGGAGGTTGATGTCGTGACGGACACGGTCGAGGCGGGCGTGGTCGAGGCCGGCGAGGGCGGCGGGCTGGAACTGCCCGAGTCCTGGCGCGGGGTGCTGGGCGCCGAGACGGAGAAGCCGTACTTCGCCGAGCTGGCGGCCTTCGTGGCGGCCCAGCGCGCGGAGCACGAGGTGTTCCCGCCGAGCGGCCAGGAGTTCGCCGCGCTGGAGGCCACCCCGTACGACAAGGTCCGGGTGCTCGTGCTGGGCCAGGACCCTTACCACGACAACGGCCAGGCCCACGGCATGAGCTTCTCGGTGCTGCCGGGCACCAAGACGCCGCCGTCGCTGCGCAACATCTTCAAGGAGCTGGACGCCGACCTGGGCGTCCCCGCCCCGGACAACGGCTACCTGATGCACTGGGCCGAGCAGGGCGTGCTGCTGCTCAACGCGGTGCTCACAGTCCGCGCGCACGAGGCCAACTCGCACAAGGCGAAGGGCTGGGAGAAGTTCACCGACGCGGTGATCAAGGCGGTGAGCGACCGCGACGAGCCGGTGGTCTTCGTGCTGTGGGGCAACTACGCGAAGAAGAAGCTGCCGCTGATCGACACCGCCAAGCACGTGGTGGTGCAGGGGGCGCACCCGTCGCCGCTGTCGGCGAAGCTGTTCTTCGGCAGCCGTCCGTTCTCGCAGATCAACGCCGCGCTGGACTCCTTCGGCGCCGAGGCGATCGACTGGCAGGTGCCGAACCTGAAGGAGGCCTGAGCCTCCGCCCGGAGCGCCTGCGGGCGTTCCTGGGTACCGGTCGGCGGGCGTCGGCAGCCGCCGGTGGCCGCCGGTGGCCGTCGGTGGCCGTGGTTCGGCGGGTTCGATCTCCCGTCCGTCCACGGCCACTTGGCGTTCACCGCCGGTGGCCGTCGGCCGGTGGCGGGTGTGCTTAGCTGGTGCCGACCGGTCGCCGGACCGGTGCCGGGGAGGGGCGGTACGTGCACGGGCTGGGGCGGACAGGGACGTTGCGGGGCGCCGTCGGGGCGCTGCTGGCCGGGGTGGTGCTGGCGGCCGGGTCCGGCTGCACCGGTTCGGACGGCGGGAAGCCGGGAGCCGGGTCCGTGTCCTCCGCCGCGGGTGCGGGTGCGAGCGCGGGTGCGGGTGCCGGTGCGGGCTTCGCCCAACTGCCCGGGCAGGCCTTCTACGTCTCCGACCGCACCAACGCCGCCCAGCAGGTGACCGCGCTGCGCGGCCAGGGCCGGACGGTGGAGGCCGACGCGCTGCTGCGGATCGCCGGTCAGCCCTCCTCGCAGTGGCTCGGCGAGCAGGGCGCCCAGGCGATCGCCGAGCAGGTGAGCCGGCGGGCCGCCGAGGCGGGCCGGACGGCGGTCTTCGTCGCGTACGACATCCCGCACCGCGACTGCGGCCAGTACTCGGCCGGCGGCGCCCCCGACGCGGCCTCCTACCGGGCCTGGATCACCGGTGTCGCCCAGGCCCTCGGCGACCGCAGGGCCTGGGTGGTGCTGGAGCCGGACGCCGTCGCGCACACCCTGGACACCTGCGGGGTCAAGGGCGACCTGGCCGCCGAACGGTACGGTCTGCTGGCCTTCGCCGTCCAGGAGTTGAAGAAGAACCCGAACACGCGGGTCTACCTGGACGCGGGCAACCCCGGCTGGGCGCAGGACCCGGAGGAGATGGCCACCGCCCTGCGCAAGTCGGGCATCGCGGCGGCCGACGGCTTCGCCGTGAACGTCGCCAACTTCTACGACACCGAGCGGAACGCGGCGTACGGCGCCAGGCTCTCCGCGGCCCTGGGCGGGAAGAACTTCGTCATCGACACCAGCCGCAGCGGCAACGGGGCGCTGGGCGGCGCCGCCTGGTGCAACCCGCCCGGGCGCGCGCTCGGAGAGCGGCCGACCACCGAGACCGGCCGGCCCGGGGTGGACGCCTACCTGTGGATCAAGAACCCGGGGGAGTCGGACGGCGACTGCGGCCGGGGCGAGCCCCGGGCGGGCGAGTTCTGGCTGCCGTACGCGCTCGGGCTGGCGCAGGCGGCGCGCTGAGGCCGCCCGCGCCGGGCCCCGGGACCTGGTGCGTCGTGCGGTTCGCACGGTGCGCGGTCTACGCGGTGATCTGGATCCAGCGGGCGACCGACGGGGTGCCGGCGCTGTCCGTCAGGAAGAGCATGTACCAGCCCGGCGGCAGCAGGTCGGGGTTCGCGGGCAGGGTGAGCGAGACGCCGTCCGCCGTCCGTCCGGCGACGTCCAGGGCCACCGAGCGCTGCTCGACGTCCGTCACGTGGGTGACCGAACTCGGCCGGATCAGCTTGGCGGTGGCGACCGCCTCCGGGCGCGCCGTCCCGACGGCGAGCGTGCCGCCCAGCCGGGCCGCCTGCGGAACGGCGCCGACCTCCGGACGGTCGCCGTGGTACAGGTACGGCGGGGTGTAGATCTCGATGCGCTGCTCGAAGCCGCCCGGCTGGGTCTCGGCCTTGTCCGCGAAGAGCGGGTTGGAGCCCAGCACGGCGACCCGGCCGTCCGGCAGCAGCAGCGCCTCGGAGTGGTAGTTGCGGCCGACGGTCGGCTCGGCGGCGGTGGTGAAGCCGTTGGTGTCCGGGTGGTACACCTGCGCCTTGAGCAGGTCGCTGTCGCCGCGGCCGCGGTAGCCGCTGGAGCCGCCGGTGGTGAAGACGGTGTCGTCCGGGAGGATCACGCTGTTGAGGTAGCGGGTGCCGCCGGCCGGCAGGTCCGGGCCCGGGGTGAAGGCGGGAGCGGCGGAGGAGAGGTCCGCGATGTCGGTGCGGGCCGTGGACAGCGGCGACTCCCCGACACCGCCGCCGCCGAGCACCATCACCTTCTGCGCCTGCGCGGGCGGCAGCAGCACCGAGGAGGAGGTCTCGGTGAGGCCGGGGTCGCGCAGGCCGGGGACGGGCTGGAAGGCCCCGCTCGACAGGTCCCACACGCCGGGCTCGCGACCCTTGTCGCCGGGGCCGTAGCCGCCGTTGGAACCGGAGTAGAAGAGCTTGCCGGAGGCGGTCAGGAAGACCGCCGGGTAGGTCGGGAAGTAGTGGTCGGGGCCCTTGGACCAGGACTTGGTCTTCGGGTCGTAGATCTCGTTGTCGTTGCCGTTGAGGATCTCCCCGGTGTCGTCCAGCCCGGAGACGGTGACCACCCGGCCGTCGCCCAGCCCGGTCAGCGTCGGGTACCAGCGGGCGTGGGCCATGTCGGTGACCGGCTCGTACAGCTCGGTGTCCGGGTTGAACTCGAAGGCGGAGCGGATGCCCTGGTACTCCTGCTTGTCCAGGGTCAGCTTCTCGTTCTGCCCGTACAGGTTGTGGGCGTCGGTGCCGCTCAGGCCCTTGATCCGGTACTGGGCGGGGGAGTCGGAGACGTAGTCCCGGCCCGGGCCGACCGCCTCCACGTACACGTGCTGCTCGCCGGCGGTGACCACGGTCTGCTTGCCGGAGCCGGTCTTGGTCGCGGCCGGGACCGTCACGGCGGCGGTGCTGGCGTACTCGTGGCCGTTCGGGGAGACGAAGACGGTGCCCTTGGGGAAGGTCCGGTCGCGCTCGGGGCTCTCGTTGCGCACCCGCATGATGCCGGCGGCCTTCTTCACGGCGCCGGCCAGCTTCTCGTAGCGCTGGGTGCCGCCCGCCACCAGGACGCGGCCGTCCGGCAGCGAGGTGTGGCCGCCGCAGAACATGTCGGCCGGGGTGGGGACCAGCTTGTAGGTGTTCCCGGCCGGGTCCCAGAGCAGGCTCTTGAAGGTGCCCGCGTTGAACTGCTTCTCGTCGTTGCCGGAACCGGCCACGATCAGGACCTTGCCGGTGCGCAGCAGGGTCGCGTGGACGGCGTTGACCCGGAACTCGGTGGGCAGCGACAGGGTCTGCCAGTGGCCGTACTGCGCCTTGTACTCGGGGCGGTTGATCACGTAGTGGTGGTACTGCTCGGAGGCGAAGCCGAGGACGGCCGGCGCGTTCATCCCGGCGACGGTCAGCGCGACGGTGCTGCCGAGGGCGAGGCGCTTGGTGCGGCCGGCCTTGTGGATCTTCACGGTGGGTGCTCCCCTCGGGAGGCGGTCGGGGCTCTCTGGTCGGTGGGCGGCTCTGTTCGGTGGGTGGTGCTGTGTGGTGGGCGGTGCTGTTCGGTGGGTGGTGCTGGTCGGGCGATGGTGCTGTTCGGTGGGTGGTGCTGGTCAGGCGACGTGCTGGTCAGTGGGAGGGTGTGCCGCGGCCGGCGTGGTCGGGTGAGGTCCGTCCGGGTCGGGGGGCGGGAGGTGCGGGCTGTGCCGGCCCGGCGGTCCGGGCGGTCCGGGCTGCTCGGGGGTCGCGGGCGTGGCGCGGGCGGCGCTTCTCCAGGACGACCCGCGGGGCCGCCGTCGGGTCGCCGGTGACGGTGAGGGTGGCGGTCGGGCGGGTCCGGCGGCGGCGTACGGCGTCTCCGGCGCTGATCAGGAGCGGCAGGAGGGTGAGCAGCAGGGCGATCCAGGCCCAGGCGCGCATCGCGGCGTGGTCGTAGCCGGTGACGTAGGAGGCGGCGATCGCGCCGCCGAACACCAGCGTCCAGAACAGGTGGAAGCGGAAGGTGCCGAGCCGGTCGGTGCTGGCCGAGCTGCCCTTGGGCGTCACCACGAAGCGGCTGCGGCGGCGGACCAGCGCCTGGAGCAGCGAGGCCGCGTAGACCGGACCGCAGAGCGCCGACATCACCATGCCGGCGACCCCGGAGGAGCCGGCCGGCTCGTGCGGGCTCACGTTGTGCTTGCGGTTCCAGGTGTAGAGCAGCAGTTGGAGCGCGGCGGCGTCGCTGTAGAGCATCATCCAGATCTCCGAGGAGACGTGCACGCCGGAGGCGCCGAAGCCCAGGTAGAGCACGCTGGACAGGCCGCCGAGCAGCCAGGTGAGCGCCGCCATCGGGTAGAAGCCCACCATCAGCGAGTAGTTGAGCAGCCGACCGGGCGACAGCCGCCACAGCACCCGCCAGTACTGGGTGAACAGGGTCTCGTAGGTGCCGCGGCTCCAGCGCAGTTGCTGGGAGAAGAAGTCGGTCCAGGAGGACGGGCCTTCGCCGACCGCGAGCACGTCCGGGGTGTACACGGACTTCCAGCGTTCTCCGGTCTCCGGGTTCCGGCTCCGGTGGAACTCCAGACCGGTCGCCATGTCCTCGGTGATGGAGTCGTACAACCCGCCGATCGACTGGAGCGCACTGATTCTGACGGCGTTGTTGGTGCCCACGAACATGGGCGCGCCGTAACGGTTTCCGGCGCGTTGGATGAGGGCGTGGAAGAGGTACTGCTGGCTCTCGGAGAATTTGGTGACGGCCGATCCCGAGCTGCGGTAGTTCCCGTACACCTGGGGGCCGACCACGAATGCCACGTCGGGGTCGCGGAAGTAGCCGAGCATCCGCTCGCAGAAGTCCGGCAGCGGAACGTGGTCGGTGTCCACGGACACCCAGAACTCGTAGTCGTCGCCGTGGGCCTGGAGCCACGCGTTGTAGTTGCCGTGCTTGGTCCCGGCGCGGAACCGGCCCTTCGGTCGGTTCCAGTGCGGCCGGCCGGCGCGGGTGAAGTGGCGCACGCCCAGCTCGGCGCAGAGCGCCCGCATTGCAGGATCGTTTCCCTCGTCCAACAACCAGACGTCGTACGGTCCGTTGTGCCGGACGGCCCGCGCCGCCGTCAGCGTGGCCCGGACCATCTCCGGCGGCTCCTTGCCCGGCACGCAGGTGGTGAGGAAGGCGACCCGGGTGCCGGGCTCCGGCGTCACCGGGACCGGGTCGCGGGCGACCAGCGTGGCGTGGGTGTTGGAGACCACGTTGACCAGCCGGAACACCTCGACGACGGCGATGATGCCGATCATCACCTTGTCGCCGAGCAGCACCAGGGAGTTCGTCTCGTCCAGCCGCTCGGGCCAGTGCTCCGGCAGCAGCAGCCAGACCAGCAGCACCGCCTCCACCACGGGGGCCGCCATCAGCAGCAGCGCGGCGCGGATCCGGTGCGGCTCGCGGCGCAGCAGGCTGCGGTAGCGGACGCGGTAGGGGGCCGCGGGGGGCGGCTCGTACGGGGCCGCCGGTGGGGCGGGGGCGTGCGGGGTGGCTGGTGGGGTGGGCTCGTACGGGGCCGCCGTCGTGGCGGGGTCATACGGGGCGGAGCTGTCTGCGGTGGGGTCGTGCGGTCCGCCGTGGGAGGGCGGGGGCGGTGCGACCGGTTCGGGCCAGTAGACGCCGCCGCCGAGGTCGTCGTCCTCGTCCGGGTCGTACGCCGGGCCCGCGAGACGGCTGAAGTGGCCGTAGTCGTAAGGGGCTTCGGGTATGGGAAGGGCGCGCAGGGCGGCCTCGTCCAACTCCCCGGCGCCTCGCCCGTGGGCCGTTCCGACGCCCTTGCGTCGTGAGAACGGCGGCGTGGTCATAGCTGCTCCCCCCGGAGTTCGCGCCTTGCGCGGCTCGCTCGGTTCACTCGGTTCACTCGGCTCGCTCGGCTCTTGCGTGGGTCTGCCTCGACTCGGAGCCGTCCGGGTGGAACAGGATGGAACCGGCCGGAATCAGCTGGAAACAGCTGGGAACAGCCGGAATCGGCTGGAACGAGGCCCGGCGAACTGCGGTTCTCAGGCAGTTCCCGGGCCGTCCGGCAGATTCGGCGTGTGCGACCGGTTCGGTTGTGCGTCGGTACGGCGGCCTCGAATCCGGGATCCCGATGCACTTTCCAGCTTCCCCTCCGGGTGCGTCGGGATCCTTGGCCGCCTCAACTCTCCCTGAGCGCAACGGTGATCGCAACCAGTCCGGGAGATCGCCGTCGCCCAGGCATGAAGATGCCACGGTTTCCGGCCGATCCGGCGGGCGTTGGTGCTAATGCGGTGAATTCGCTCCGCTCCGGGCGATCCGTGGAACTCGGCGGTGGCGGAGGGCTGTTGCGGAGTTGCCCTGGGAGCCGTTCGCGGGGGCGCTGTGGTGTGTCCGTGTCGTGCGGCCGTGTCGTGTGGTCGTGGGGGCAGCGGAACGGCCGGACCGCCGCTCGGGGCGATCCGGCCGTCCGTACGGTGCTGGGCTGCTCAGAGCGGGGGCAGCAGGGGGGCGCCGGTCACGGCCTGGACCTCGGCGAAGTCCACGCCCGGCGCCGTCTCCGCCACCCGCAGCCCCTCCGGGGTCACGTCGACCACCGCGAGGTCGGTGACGATCCGGTCTACAACTCCCCGTCCGGTCGCGGGAAGTGACAGTTCCTCGACGATCTTCGGCGAGCCGTCCCGGGCGGTGTGCTCCATCACCACGATCAGCCGGCGGGCCCCGTGCACCAGGTCCATCGCGCCGCCCATGCCCTTGACCATCTTGCCGGGGATCATCCAGTTGGCGAGGTCCCCGGCGGCCGACACCTGCATCGCGCCGAGCACCGAGACGTCGATCCGCCCGGCCCGGATCATGCCGAAGGAGAAGGCGGAGTCGAAGTACGAGGCGCCGGGGGAGACCGTCACCGTCTCCTTCCCGGCGTTGATCAGGTCGGCGTGCTCAGCACCCTCCTCCGGGTACGGGCCGACGCCGAGGACGCCGTTCTCGGAGTGGAGCACCACCTCGACGCCCGGCGGGAGGTGGTTGGGGATCAGGGTCGGCAGGCCGATGCCCAGGTTCACGTACTGGCCGTCGCGCAACTCGCGGGCCGCGCGGGCGGCCAGGGCGTTGCGCGGGTCGAGGGCGGGGGCGGTGGCCGTGATGGGGGCGGCAGGGGTTCCGGTGGCGGGGGCGGTGGCGGCGGCGCGGACTGCGGTCTCGGTGGGCATCGGGTCAGGCCTCCTGGAGTGCGGGGCGGACGGTCCGGCGCTCGATGCGGCGGTCCTCGGGGGCGGCGGCCACCACCCGGTCGACGTACACCCCGGGCAGGTGCACCGCGTCCGGAGGGAGCTCGCCCGGTTCGACGATCCGGTCCGCCTCCACCAGGGTGATCCGGCCCGCCGCCGCGCAGAGCGGGTTGAAGTTCCGGGCGGCGGCGTGGAACACGCAGTTGCCGTGCCGGTCCGCCACCTCGGCCCGGACCAGCGCGAAGTCGGCCGTGATCGCCTCCTCCAGCAGGTAGCGACGGCCGCCGAACTCCCGGACCTCCTTCGGCGGGGAGGCCAGGGCCACCGAGCCGTCGGCCGCGTAGCGCCAGGGCAGCCCGCCCTCCTCGACCTGGGTGCCGACCCCGGCCGGGGTGAAGAACGCCGGGATGCCGGCGCCGCCCGCCCGGAGCCGCTCGGCCAGCGTGCCCTGCGGGGTCAGCTCCACCTCCAACTCGCCGGAGAGGTACTGCCGGGCGAACTCCTTGTTCTCCCCGACGTACGAGGAGGTCATCCGGGCGATCCGGCCCGCCCGCAGCAGCAGGCCCAGCCCCCAGTCGTCCACCCCGCAGTTGTTCGAGACCACCCGCAGTCCGGTGGCACCGGAGTCCACCAGGGCGCCGATCAGCGTGCTGGGGATGCCGCAGAGGCCGAAGCCGCCGACGGCCAGCACCGCGCCGTCGGGAACGTCCCCGACGGCGTCGGCGGGGGAGTCCAGGACCTTGTCCAAGGGGTCACCTCGTAAGGGAGTGGGTGGAGGGGTGCGGGGGTGGAAGAGGGGGGAACGGGCGGTGAGCGGTGAGCGGCGGGGCGGGCGGGGCAGGTGGGAGGGGCGGCCGGCGGGCTCGGCCACCGCGCGGAGCCCGTGGTCGTACCAGGCCGGGCTGGGGTCCTGCCTGGGCCGGACCGGGTCGGGCACGCCGCTGGGGTTGGCTGCCGCCGGACGGGCTCCGCGCCCCTCCACCGTCACCGGGCAGGGGTGGGCGCAGCCATGGCGGCCAGCCCCATGGGTGGGCGCGGAGCCGTGTCGGTGGGCCACACCCGGGCGCCCGGGGGGCGGCGGCGGGCCGACGGTATGTCGGCTGGAGCCACATCCCGACCGGCTGATACGTCGACCGGGCACATGTCGCCGTTCTCACCGCACACCTACGGTTCCCGCATCCACCCGCCGCACTTCAGGAGTCGGTCACCATGCGCAGCTCGACAAACCCCTCCAGGACCGCCTCCGGCGCTCGCCTGGGCGACTCCCTGACCGGTGGCCCGGCCCGGAAGCTCGCCGCCCTCGCGGCCTGCGTCCTGCTGGCCTCGGGCTGCGCCAAGGCCGGTACGGCCGGGACGAGCGCGGCGGACGGTGGATCGAAGGGACCGATCAAGGTCGGCCTGGTGTACTCCAAGACCGGGCCGCTGGCCGCCTACGGCAAGCAGTACCTGGAGGGGTTCAAGGCCGGCCTGAGCTACGCGACCAAGGGCACCGGCGCGGTCGACGGACACAAGATCGAGTTCGAGGAGCAGGACGACGCCGGCGACCCGGCCAAGGCGGTGTCCGCCGCCAAGGACCTGATCGGCAAGGGCTACAAGGTGCTGGCCGGTTCCACCGCCTCCGGTGTGGCCCTCCAGGTCGGCCCGATCGCCGCCCAGAACAAGGTGCTCTTCATCAGCGGCCCGGCCGCCGCCGACAAGGCCACCGGCCTGAACAAGTACACCTTCCGTTCCGGCCGCCAGTCCTACCAGGACATCAAGACCGCGGCCTCGTTCATCGGTGACGCGAAGGGCAAGAAGGTCACCGTGCTCGCCCAGGACAACGCCTTCGGCCAGGCCAACGTGGCCGCCGTGAAGGCGCTGCTCGGCGCCGAGGGCGCGACGGTCGACCAGGTGCTCGCCCCGCCGAGCGCCACCGACCTCACCCCCTTCGCCACCCAGGCCAAGACCGCCAAGCCCGACCTGCTGTTCGTCGCCTGGGCCGGCGACACCGCCTCGGCCCTGTGGACCGCGCTCAACCAGCAGGACGTGTTCGCCGACACCAAGGTCGTGACCGGCCTCGACCTGGCCGCCTCCTACCCGCTGTTCGGCCCGGCCGCCGAGAAGATCTCCTTCCTGAACCACTACTTCGACGGCGCCGCCGGCACCCCGGTGGAGAAGGCCATGACCGATGCCGTCACCGCCGCCGGAGGGAAGACGGACATCTTCACCCCGGACGGCTTCACCGCCGCCCAGATGATCGTGCACGCCGTCGAGTCCAACCACGGTTCCGCCGACGACACCTCGGCCCTGGTCAAGGCCCTGGAGGGCTGGAGCTTCGACGGGGTGAAGGGGAAGACCACGGTCCGCGCCGAGGACCACGCCCTGCTCCAGCCGATGTTCCAGGCGCGGCTGACCGGCAGCGGTGCCGCCGCCAAGCCCTCGGTGGAGAAGACCCTGACCGCGGACGAGGCGGCACCCCCGGTCACCCCGATGGCGGGCTGATCCCGATGCCCGCCCGCACCACGTCGACTCCTTCCGCCTCCTCGGCTGCCTCCGCCGCGTCCACCTCGTCCGCGCGGTCCTCCGCGTCCTCCTCTCCGGTGCTGCGTCTGGACGGGCTCGGTTGGGCCGTCCGCGGCGTGCCGATCGTCGAGGACGTCTCCTTCTCGGTCGGCGAAGGCGAGTTCATCGCCTTCATCGGGCCCAACGGCGCCGGCAAGACCTCCCTCTTCAACCTGATCTCGGGCATCTACCCGGCGACCCACGGCAGCCTCCACCTCGACGGCGCGGACATCACCGCCGAGACGGTGCACGCCAGGGCCCGCCGCGGGCTCGGCCGCACCTTCCAGACCTCCTCCCTCTGGCCGGGGATGACGGTCGCCGACCATGTCCGCCTGGCCGCCCAGGCGGCGGCCGGGCCGCGCGCCTCGTACCGGCTCTGGCGCCGCGCCGACCGCTACGAGCAGCAGCTGGCCGACACCCTGGAACGCACCGATCTCTCCCACCGCGCGGACACCCTGGCCAGTGCGCTCTCGCACGGGGAGAAGCGCAAGCTGGAGCTGGCCGTCCTGCTGGTCTCGGAGCCCCGGCTGATCCTGCTGGACGAGCCGATGGCCGGAGTCAGCGCGGAGGAGGTGCCCGCCCTCACCGAACTGATCCGTTCCGTGCACCGCGACCTGGGCCGGACCGTCCTGATGGTCGAGCACCACATGGACGTCCTGCTCGGCCTCGCCGACCGGCTCGCGGTGATGCACCACGGCACGCTGCTCGCCCTGGACACCCCCGAGGCCGTGATGGCCGACCCGACCGTGCAACAGGCCTACCTGGGTGAGGCGTTGTGACCTCCTCTCCGTTCTCCGCTCAGCGCCCCGCTCCTGCGGCGCACTCCGCCTCCTCTCCGTCGTCCGCGTCTGCGCCGTCGTCCGCTGCCGAACCCCTCCTCTCCGTCCGCGATCTGCGGGTGGTCATCGACGGGCTGCACATCCTGCACGGCGTCGACTTCGACGTGGCCCCCGTCGGGGTGACCGCGCTCCTGGGCCGCAACGGCGCCGGGAAGACCACCACCGTCAAGGCCGTCATGGGCCTGGTGCCGCGCACCGGAAGCATCCGGCTCTCCGGCTCCGAACTCTCCTCCCTTCCCACGCATCTGGTCGTTCGTCATGGCATCGGCTACGCGCCCGAGGATCGGGGGATCTTCGCCGGCCTCACGGTCGCCGAGAACCTCCGCCTCGCCGAGCGCGCCGCCGGGAGCGGGGGCGAGGCCGGTGAGCCGAACTACGCACTCGTCCACGAGCTCTTCCCCGAACTCAAGCAGCGGGCCGGGCAATTGGCCGGGACGCTCTCCGGCGGCCAGCAGCAGATGGTGGCGATCGGCCGGACGCTGCTCAACCGCAACCGGTTGATCATCGCCGACGAGCCCACCAAGGGCCTGGCCCCGAAGATCGTCGCCGAGGTGGCCGAGGTGCTGGCGCGTGCGGCCGAGGCCGTGCCCGTCCTCCTGGTCGAGCAGAACCTCGCCCTCGTCCGCCGGCTGGCCGGTACCTGCGCCGTCCTGGCCGACGGCCGTACCGCCCACCGCGGAGACACCGCCGAGCTGTTGGCCGACGAGGAGGCCGCCCGCCGCCTGCTCGGCGTCGGCTCCCGTCACCCGCTCGCCGGCGGGCCCCGGCCCGCCGCCGCCCAGGCCTCCCCGGCCGCCCCTGTCGTCACCGCCGAGGTGAAGCCCTGATGGACACTGTCGTCCTCCTTTTCTGTACCGGACTCGGTCTCGGTGCGCTGTACTTCCTGGTCGCCTCCGGTCTGTCGCTGATCTTCGGTCTGATGGACGTGCTCAACTTCGCGCACGGCGCCCTGCTCTCGATCGGCGCCTACGCCACCTGGTGGGCCGGTGCCGAGGCCGGTCTCTCCTTCTGGCTCGCGGTGCCGTTCGGCACCCTGGTCGGAACGGCCGCCGCCGTCCTGTTGGAGCTCTTCCTGATCCGGCCGCTCTACAGCCGCCCGCGCGACCAGATCCTTGCCACCGTCGGGGTCGGGCTCGCCGTACCCGCCCTGCTGATGGGTATCTGGGGCGCGGACTCCCGCCCCTTCCCCCAGCCGGAGCTGCTGTCCGGCACCTGGCACGTGCTCGGTGCGACCGTCCCGGTGAACCGCTTCGTGCTGGTGGCCGCCGCCGCCCTGCTGCTGCTCGCTCTTCGGTTGTTCCTCGCCCGCACCCGCTACGGGTTGATCGTCCGGGCCGGCGTCGAGGACCGGGCGATGGTCACGGCGCTCGGCATCGACGTCCGGAAGGCGTTCACCCTCGTCTTCGCCCTCGGCGGGGCGGCCGCCGCACTCGGTGGCGCCCTCGGTGGCCTCTACTTCGGTTCGGTTAATCCCGGCCAGGGGACCGGCCTGCTCATCTTCGCCTTCGTCGTCGTGGTGATGGGCGGCATGGGCTCCGTGACCGGAGCCGCCGTCGCCTCGGTGGGTGTCGGCCTCGTCCAGCAGTTCGCCAACTACTACACCGGCGCCGGGCTCGGCGACCTCTCGGTCGTCGTCCTGCTCGCCGTGCTGCTTCTCGTCCGACCCCGTGGACTCACCGGGAGGCTCGCGTGAGCGCCGAAACACCGATCACGAGCACCGGTGGCCCCGCGGCCGGCCGCAGCGCCGCCGCTCCGGCAGGGGGGACTGACACCAGCCCTGCCGTGACCACCATGCCGACAGAGGGGACTGACACCAGCTCCACCGACACCGCCACTGTGGCAAGGGGGACTGACACCGGCCTTGCCGAGACCCATTGTGAACACAGGGCCGGGTCCGGCGCCATCCCTCGAACGGGTGATCCAGTCACTAATCGCTGGACTGGTGTGCACAGAGCGCTACGCTGGTGGCCGATCGCTCTGCTGATCACGCTCCTTGTCGCCCCATACAGTGCGCTTCCCGTCCCGGGACTGCTCGACGGCCCGCTCGGCAGCCCGGGAAGCCTCCAACTGCTCGCCCTGTGCCTCCTCTACGGCGGGCTCGCGACCGGTTACGACCTCCTGCTCGGCCGGACCGGACTGCTCTCCTTCGGCCACGCGCTCTACTTCGCGACCGGCCTCTACGCCACCGACCTCGGCATGCTGGAGCTGCAACTGCCGTTCGCCGCCGCCGCGGTGTTCGGCGTCTCCTGCTCCGTCCTGCTGGCCCTGCTGCTCGGCTCGGTCAGCCTGCGCGTCACCGGCATCGGCTTCTCCATGGTCACCCTCGCCTTCGCCCAGGCCGGCTCGATCCTCGTCCAGCGCAACCCCGGTGGCGTCACCGGCGGCGAGGAGGGCCGGTCCGCCCCAGCCGACCTGCTGCCCTCCGGCCTGCTCGGGATCGAGAACACCGCCAACCTCTACTGGATCGCCGTCGGTTACCTGGTGCTGACGGTCGCCGCGGTCCACTGGGCCGTCAAGTCCCCGATCGGCCGGGTCTGGGAGGGCATCAAGGAGAACGAGCGCCGGGTCGAGGTGCTCGGACTGCGGCCGTACGGCTACAAGTTGGTCGCCTTCGTGCTGGCCGGCGGCCTCGCCGGACTGGGCGGGGTGGTCTACCTGCTGCTGACCGGTGGCGCCACCCCCCAGGCCGCCACCTCGGACGCCACGCTCGCGCTCCTGGTCATGGTCGTCCTCGGCGGCTCCGGCACCCGCTGGGGGCCGCTGCTCGGCGGCGTCCTCTACACCTGGGCGAGCCACCGGCTCGGCGACCTCGCCAATTCGTCGACCGTCGCCGACCTCCCGGCGGTGCTGCGCGTGCCGCTCTCCCAACCCCTGTTCCTGCTGGGCGCCCTGTTCGTCGCCGTGGTCTACCTGCTGCCCGGCGGCCTGGCTAGACTGCCTGCCCGCATCCGATCCGCCCGCTCCGGCCGTCACGCCCCGGCGCCGGCCGGCCTCGGAACCGCCCACCCCACCGGAGGTACCCCCGCGTGAGCCAGTCGCCGCTGAAGCCCGAGGAGTTGACCGTCCCCGTGCCCGGCGGGGACCTGGCGGTCCTGCGCTGGCCCGCCGAGGACCCGCAGGCGCCGACGGTCGTGGCGGTGCACGGCATCACCGCCAACGGCCTCGCCTGGTACGAGGTCGCCCGCCGGCTCGCCGGGCGGGTCACCCTGCTCGCGCCCGACCTGCGGGGCCGCGGCGCCAGCCGCTCGGTCGCCGGACCGTACGGCCTGGCCCGGCACGCCGACGACGTGGCCGCGCTGATCGGCGCGCTCGGCTCGGGGCCCGTCACGGTGGTCGGCCACTCGATGGGGGCCTGGGTCACCGCCCTGGCCGCCGTCCGGCACCCCGCCCTGGTCCGCCGCGTCCTGCTGGTCGACGGGGCGGTGACCTTCCCGCTGCCGCAGGGCGTCCGCGAGGAGGACGCCCTGGCCGCGGTGCTCGGCCCCGCGCTGGCCCGGCTGTCCACGACCTTCCCGGACCGGGAGGCCTACCGGGAGTTCTGGCGCGGGCACCCCGCCTTCGCCGGCGAGTGGACCGACGGGATCGACGCCTACACCCAGCGCGACCTGGTCGGCGCGGAGCCCGAACTGCGCTCCTCCTGCGTACTGGAGGCCGTGCAGGCCGACGGCGCCCAGGTCCTGCTGGACGAGGACGCGGCCGCCGCCGTGCACCGGCTGCCCTGCCCGGCCGACCTGATCTGGGCCGAGCGCGGTCTGCTCGACGAGCCGCAGGGCCTCTACGACCACGAGCGGATCGGGCTGGCCGGGCTGGACCCGGAGCGGGTGCCCGCCTCGCCGGTGCCGGACACCAACCACTACTCGATCCTGTGGGGCGAGGCCGGGGCGGACCGCATCGTCCGCATCCTGCTCGCGGACGCCCTCACCGCCGGGTAGCCGGTCCGCCCCGGAACGCCGACCGGACGCAGACCGGGAACCGATCAGGACGCAGACCGGAACGTCGGCCGGGAACCGATCAGGACGCAGACCGGAACGCCGACGGCCGGCGGGGACCGAACCCCCGCCGGCC
>NZ_JBHVET010000016.1:0-31077 GCF_042802135.1 Kitasatospora sp. NPDC057512 | reverse complement strand
CCGCGGACGTCGTCGAGCGTGGGGATCGAGCGTGGGGATCGAGCGCGGGGACGTCGTGCTCAGGTACGGGCGGACGGCCCCTTCACCCGATCGGCCGTTCCGGCCGCTTCGGCCGGACGGGCTCGGCTCCCCGTGCTCGATGAGCGGCCCGGACGCCGGCTGACGCTCACCACCAGGCAGACGCCCGCCACCACGATCGCGCCGCCCGCGAGGGTCGGGCCGGTCAGCGGTTCGGCCAGGATCAGCCAGCCCAGCAGCACCGCGACCACCGGGTTCACGTACGCGTACGTGGCCACCAGGGTCAGCGGGGCGGAGCGCAGCAGCCAGGCGTACGCGGTGAAGGCGAGCAGCGAGCCGAACACCACCAGGTAGGCGAGGGCCAGCCAGGACCGGCCGGAGACCGCCCCGAGGTCCACCCCGTGCTGCTCGCCGCGGCCCACTCCGACCAGCAGGTCGCCGAGGCCGCCGGCCAGCATCTGGTAGGCGCTCGCGGCGAGCACGTTGCCGGGCATCGGGATCTTCTTGCTCACGAAGGAGCCGGTCGCCCAGAGCAGGGTGGCGCCGATGATCAGGATCACACCGCCCGGTTCGATCGACCCGCCGATCGCGGGGGCCGACAGGACTCCCAGGCCGACCAGTCCGAGCAGCACCCCGGCCAGCTCGGCCGGCTTCGGGCGCTCGCCGCCGAACGCCGTCAGCACCACCATCCACAGCGGAACCGCGGCCACCAGCAGGGCCGCCAGGCCGGAGGGGACGGAGGTCTCGCCCAGGACCACCAGTCCGTTGCCGCCGGTCAGCAGCAGCAACCCGACCAGGGCGGAGGAGGCCAGCTGGCGCCGGGTCACCTTCAGACCGGCCGGGCCCTGCCGCACCAGGAGGTAGCCGACCAGCAGCAGGCCGGCGGTGAGGAAGCGGGCGCTGGCGGAGAGGAAGGAGGGCATCGTCTCCACCGCGACCCGGATCGCCAGGTAGGTCGAGCCCCAGACGACGTAGACCACGAGGAGGGCCAGCCAGACCGCGCCGCCGAGGCGGGGAACGGGGCTTGCCCCGGCCTTGGCCTCTCCGGCTCTGGCGGCGGCCGGGGTGTCGGGGGCCGAGCCGGGGGTCGCGGCCGGTTGGGACGGTGACGCGGCCGGTTGGGAGGGTGAAGCGGGCGATGTCATGTGTGTCCCCCTTGGACGGTGCTGGCCGAACATCCGACATGACAGCGCATGGACGGCCCGGAGCGCCAGTCGGTATCAGGAATCGGACCGCGGGACGTACCGTGAACGCTCCCCGGCGAGGAGGTCGAACCCGTGTCCGCATCCGAGGAGGCCCTGCCGTTCTTCGTGTACGGCACCCTGCGCAGCGGCGGCCGCAATCATGCCGTCCACCTGGCCGGGCGCTGTGCCGACGTCCGGCCGGCCGTGCTGGAGGGCGCCGCGCTGCACGAGGGCCCCGGCTTCCCGTACGCGGTGCCGGACCCGGCGCCCGGGCGTCGGATCGTGGGTGAGCTCGTCACCGTACGCCCGGGCGCGTACGCCGGAGCTCTGGAGGCCCTGGACCGGCTGGAGGACTGCCGGGCGGACGGGACCGGGCTGTACGTACGGCGGCGGATGGCGGTGCGGACGGCGACGGGCGAGCGGCGGGCGGCCTGGGTCTACCTCGCCGGGCCGGGGGCCGAGGCGCGACTCCGGGAGCACCCGGCGCTGATCGAGTCGGGGGACTGGGGAGCGGGTGGGGGACAGACCGCCAGGTAGGCTGCCCCGGCCAGTCAGATTTCCCACTCACTTGGCCTATCGACCGACGAGGAGCCACCCGGTGCCCGAGCTGCCACCCCCGATCACCGTCGTCGGGATCGGGGCCGACGGCTGGCCCGGCCTCGCCGTCGGCTCCCGGACCGTGCTGCGGGAGGCCGAGGTCGTCGTCGGCGGCCCGCGCCAGCTGGACCTGCTCCCCCGCGACGAGGTCGCCGCCGAGCGCGTCCCCTGGCCGTCCCCGCTGCGCCCCGCCGTCCCCGGGCTGCTCGCCGCCCACGCCGGCCGCCGCATCGCCGTCCTGGCCAGCGGCGACCCGATGTTCTACGGCATCGGCCGCACCCTCGCCGAGACCGTCGGCGCCGAGCACCTGCGCATCCTGCCGCACCCCTCCTCCGTCTCCCACGCCTGCGCCCGGCTCGGCTGGCCGCTGGAGGCCACCGAGGTCGTCAGCCTGGTCGGCCGGCCGCTGGACACCCTCTCCCTCGCCCTCCACCCCGGCCGCCGCCTGCTGGTGCTCAGCGCCGACTCCGCCACCCCGGCCGCCGTCGCCGGGCTGCTCACCGCCCGCGGCTACGGCACCGCCCGCCTGCGTGTCCTCGAACAGCTCGGCGCCCCGGCCGAACGCCACCTGGACGGCCCCGCCGACGGCTGGCCGCACCCGCCCGGCGACCCGCTGAACGTCATCGCCGTCGACCTCGGCGACGGCCCCCGCACCTCCCTCGTCCCCGGCCTGCCCGACGCCGCGTACGAGAGCGACGGCCAGCTCACCAAGCGCCACGTCCGCGCCGCGACCCTCGCCACGCTCGCCCCCTCCCCCGGCGAACTGCTCTGGGACGTCGGCGGTGGCTCCGGCTCGATCGCCGTCGAGTGGCTGCGCGCCCACCGCGACTGCCGGGCCGTCAGCGTCGAGCGCGACCCGGTGCGGGCCGAGCGGATCGCCCGCAACGCCGCCGCGCTCGGTGTGCCCCGGCTCCGGGTGGTGACCGGCCCGGCCCCCGCCGCGCTCGCCGAACTCCCCACCCCCGACGCCGTGTTCATCGGCGGCGGCCTCACCGCGCCCGGCCTGCTGGAGAGTTGCTGGGCCGCGCTGCGCCCCGGCGGCCGGATCGTCGCCAACACCGTGACGCTGGAGTCCGAGGCGCTGCTCGCCGAGTGGTACCGGCGCCACGGCGGGGAGCTCGTCAAACTCGCCGTCGCCCACGCCGTGCCCGTGGGCGGCTTCACCGGCTGGCGCCAGGCCATGCCGGTCACCCAGTGGTCCGCCGTCAAGCCCTCCGTCAAGCCCTCCGTCCAGCCCGACGGCCGTGCCGCTGAAGACCGCACGTCCGACAACCCCCTTCAGGAGAACGCCTCGTGACCGTCCACTTCATCGGAGCCGGCCCGGGCGCCGCCGACCTGATCACCCTGCGCGGCCAGCGCGTCCTGGCCCGCGCCGAGGTCTGCCTGTACGCGGGCAGCCTCGTCCCGCGCGAGCTGCTGGACGAGTGCCCGCCCGGCGCCCGCCTGATCGACACCGCGCAGCTCAACCTGGACCAGATCACCGCCGAGCTGGTCGCCGCGCACGAGGCCGGCCAGGACGTGGCCAGGCTGCACTCCGGCGACCCGTCCGTCTTCTCCGCCGTCGCCGAGCAGATGCGCCGCCTGGACGCGGCCGGCGTGCCCTACGAGGTGGTGCCCGGCGTGCCCGCCTTCGCCGCCGCCGCGGCCGCGCTGAAGCGGGAGTTGACCGTCCCGACCGTCGGCCAGACCGTCATCCTCACCCGGATCGCCAAGCGCGCCACCCCGATGCCCGAGGGCGAGGACCTCGCCACCCTCGGCCGCAGCGGCGCCCTGCTGGTGCTGCACCTGGCCGCCGGGTACGTGGACGACGTGGTCGAGCAGCTGCTCCCGCACTACGGCGCCGACTGCCCGGTCGCCGTGGTCGCGATGGCCAGCCGCCCCGACGAACTGGTGCTGCGCGGCACCGTCGGCGACATCGCCGAGCAGGTCAAGGCCGCGGGCGTGGTCCGCACCGCCGTCATCATCGTCGGCCGCACGCTGGCCGCCGAGCAGTTCCGCGACAGCCACCTCTACTCGGCGGACCGCGAGCGCCCGCACGAGCCCTGCGGGGCGTGATGCGACACGTCCTGGTCCTCGGCGGCACCACCGAGGGGCGGACGCTGGCCGCCGAACTCGCCCCCACCGCCCTCCGGGTCACCAGCTCGCTGGCCGGCCGGGTCGCCCGACCCCGGCTGCCCGCCGGGGAGGTGCGGATCGGCGGCTTCGGCGGACCGGAGGGCCTGGCCGACTGGCTGCGCACGGAACGCGTGGACGCGGTGGTGGACGCCACCCACCCGTTCGCCGCCGGCATCTCGCACAACGCCGCCCTCGCGGCCGCCGCCACCGGCGTCCCCCTGCTGATGCTGCGCCGCCCCGGCTTCACCCGCGTCGACGGAGACCACTGGCTCCCCGCCCCCTCGCTCGCCGCGGCCGCCGACCTGCTGCCCCGACGCGGGGAACGGGTCTTCCTCACCATCGGTCGGCAGGGCGTCGCCGCCTTCGCCCACCTCGACGGCGTCCACTTCCTCGCCCGCTCGGTCGACCCGCCCGAGCCACCGCTGCCGCCCTCGTTCGAAGTCCTGCTGGACCGCGGCCCGTTCACGATCCAGGGCGAGGAGGCGCTGCTGCGCAAGCACGACATCGACGTCCTGGTCACCAAGGACAGCGGCGGCGCCGCGACCGCCCCCAAGCTGACCGCCGCCCGCGGACTCCGTCTGCCCGTCATCATCGTGGAACGCCCACCCGTACCGGAGGGCGTCCCCGTCGCACCCGACGTCCCGGGCGCGCTGCGCTGGCTGGAGCACCTGCGGTAGGAGCGGGGAAATTGGGCGGCGGGCCCGTCGGACGGCGGGCAGGATGGCCCGATGACCGATGATCAGCGTACGCAGACCCCCCGCACCGCCGACGAACGGACCACGCTGGCAGGCTTCCTGGACTACCAACGCGACACCCTCGCGATGAAGTGCGAAGGCCTCACCACGGAGCAGCTCCGCGCCCGCGTGCTGGAACCGTCCGGGCTCTCCCTGCTCGGGCTGGTCCGCCACCTCGCCGAGGTGGAGCGCAGCTGGTTCCGCAACGTCCTCAACAAGGAGGACGTGCGCGGCTTCTGGGGACGCCCCGACGGCTCCTTCGCCGAGTTCGACGCCGAGGCCGCCGACCCCGACGAGGCCTTCGCGATCTGGCGCCGCGAGTGCGACCACGCCAGGGAACTGGTGGCCGCCGCCGAGTCGTTGGACGTCCTGGGCCACTACGGCGAGGAGGTCTTCTCGCTGCGCTGGATCCTCACCCACATGATCGAGGAGTACGCCCGCCACAACGGCCACGCCGACCTCCTCCGCGAACACCTCGACGGCACCACCGGCGAGTAGCACGAGCGGGATTCACCGGCCGGACCGGCCGAGAGGGAGCAGGCAGTGCGGACCCGCCAGAAGGAACGTGGGACGCCCGGGCCGTCCGAGCCCTGGAACGAGATCGTTCCCGGGCTCTGGATGGGCGGGCACTACTTCACCCTGCCCGGCGGCGAGCTGGAACCCGCCGTCGTACGGGCCGAGTTCGACCTGGTGGTCAGCCTGTTCACGCTCCCCGGGCACGGCCCGGCGCCGGGGGTGGAGCACGTCGTCCGGGAGGTGCCCGACGCCCCGCTCGCCCCCGGTCAGCTGCTCGCCGTCGAGGAGGCGGCCGAGCTCACCGCGGCCGCCGTCCGCCGGGGCCGTCGGACGCTGGTGCGCTGCCGCTCCGGGTACAACCGCTCGGGCCTGGTGGTGGCACAGGCCCTGATCGGCCTCGGCCACGAGTGCGGCGAGGCGGTCCGGCTGGTCCGGGAACGGCGCTCGCCCTGGGCACTGAACAACCCGGTGTTCGTGGAGTACCTGAACACCGGGTTGGAGGTTTCCGTTTTGCTGGCCGGTCTCAACGGGTGAGGACGGCCAGCAGCGTGACGGTCGGTCAGATGTCGCGGAAGGTCTCGATCCGGGCGCCGATGGAGTTGAGGCGCTCGGCGAGGTCCTCGTAGCCGCGGTTGATGACGTAGACGTTGCGCAGGACGGAGGTGCCCTGGGCGGCGAGCATGGCGAGCAGGATGACCACGGCGGGGCGCAGGGCCGGCGGGCACATCATCTCGGCGGCGCGCCAGCGGGTGGGGCCCTGGACCAGCACGCGGTGCGGGTCGAGGAGCTTGACGTCGGCGCCGAGGCGGGTCAGCTCGGTCAGGTAGATCGCGCGGTTGTCGTACACCCAGTCGTGGATCATCGTGGTGCCGTGGGCGGCCGCGGCGATGGCGGCGAAGAACGGCACGTTGTCGATGTTGATGCCGGGGAACGGCATCGGGTGGATGGTGTCGATCGGCGCGGTCAGCTTGGAGGGCCGCACGGTGAGGTCGACCAGCCGGGTCTGACCGTTGTGGGCCCGGTACTCGGGGGTGCGGTCGTAGTCGAGGCCCATGCCCTCCAGCACCGCGAGCTCGATCTCCAGGAACTCGATCGGCACCCGGCGGATGGTCAGCTCGGAGGAGGTGACGACGGCGGCGGCAAGCAGGCTCATCGCCTCCACCGGGTCCTCGGCCGGGGTGTAGTCGACGTCGCAGGTGATCTCCGGGACGCCGTGCACGGTGAGGGTGGTGGTGCCGATGCCCTCGATCCGCACACCCAGCTTCTCCAGGAAGAAGCAGAGGTCCTGGACCATGTAGTTGGGCGAGGCGTTGCGGATGACGCTGACGCCGTCGTGCCGCGCGGCGGCCAGCAGGGCGTTCTCGGTGACGGTGTCCCCGCGCTCGGTCAGGACGATCGGGCGGTCCTGCGGGGTGCCCGGCTCGACCGAGGCGTGGTAGGCGCCGCCGGTGGTGGCGACCTCCAGGCCGAAGCGGCGCAGCGCGGTCAGGTGCGGCTGCACGGTGCGAGTGCCGAGGTCGCAGCCGCCCGCGTACGGGATGGCGAAGCGCTGGGCGCGGTGCATCAGCGGGCCGAGGAACATCAGCACGCTGCGGGTGCGGCGGGCCGCCTCGACGTCCATCGCCGCGAGGTCCAGCTCGGCGGGCGGGGTGAGTTCGAGGTCGCGGCCCTCGTTGATCCACCGGCTCTTGACGCCGATGCTGGTGAGCACCTCGAGGATGCGGTAGACCTCTTCGATCCGGGCGACGCTGCGGATCGTGGTGCGGCCGGTGGTCAGCAGCGAGGCGCAGAGGATCGCCACGCAGGCGTTCTTGCTGCTGCGGACGTCGATCGCGCCGGAGAGCCGGGTGCCGCCGGCGACGCGCAGGTGCATCGGGCCGGAGTAGCCGAGGGAGACGATCTCGCTGTCGAGGGCTTCGCCGATGCGCGCGATCATCTCAAGGCTGACGTTCTGCTTGCCCTGTTCGATGCGGTTGACCGCGCTCTGGCTGGTTCCGAGGGCTTCGCCGAGCTGCGCCTGGGACCAGCCGCGGTGCTGGCGCGCGGTGCGGATGAGGGTGCCGATACGGGTGAGGTAGTCGCCTGTCACTCGCCAGACGATATCTCATGGTTGAGATGGCGACAGAATCAGAGGTCCGCCCTACTGCTCCATTTGTCCGATTCTTGCCCTGTTTGGGTGTCAGTTCTTCACGTCACCAGGCGATGTTGTCACGCCGTCGTGACACCCGTGACATTGTCACGGCCCGAGCGGCTCCGCCCGGCCGACGACGGTGCCCGCGCGGTCGATGCAGATGACGTCCACCGCGACCGGCGAGCCCACCAAGACGCCGAGCGCCGTCGCCCGGGCCGCCTCGGCGACCAGGTCCCCGAGCGGCACCCCGGCCGCACGGCACAACTGCACGGCCTCCAGCGCGGTGTTGGCGCCCGCGACCGCCTCGGTCAGCGCCTCGTCCGCCCCGCCCCGGCGGGCCAGTCCGGCCAGGTAGCCCTTGTCCACCTGGGAGCGCGCCGAGTGCAGGTCGAGGTGGCCGGCCGCGAGCTTGGACAGCTTGGCGAAGCCGCCCGCGATGGTCAGCCGGGGCACCGGGTGGCGCTTGAGGTACTTGAGCACGGCCCCGGCGAAGTCGCCCATGTCCAGCAGAGCGTCCTCGGGCAGCCCGTGCTCCGCGACCGCGACCTTCTCCGAGGTCGAACCGGTGCAGCCGGCCACGTGGGTGCGCCCCGCCGCGCGGGCCACGTCCACGCCACGGCGGATCGAGTCGATCCAGGCCGAGCAGGAGTAGGGGACAACCACTCCGGTCGTACCGAGGATGGACAGGCCGCCCAGGATGCCGAGCCGGGGGTTCCAGGTGGAGCGGGCGATCTCCTCGCCGTGGTCGACCGCGATCTCGACCACCACGTCCCCGCTGCCGCCGTGCGCGGCGGCCACCTCGGCGACGGCGTCCCGGATCATCTGCCGGGGCACCGGGTTGATCGCGGGCTCGCCGACCGGCAGCGGCAGACCGGCCTTGGTGACCGTCCCCACCCCGGGGCCGGCCCGGAACACCACCCCGGTGCCGGGCTCGCCGGACCGTACGGTCGAGCGGATCAGCGCGCCGTGGGTGACGTCGGGGTCGTCGCCCGCGTCCTTGACCACTCCGGCCATGGCGGCGGTGCGCCCGCCGCGGCCGGTCGGCCGCTCGGCCTCGTTCGTCCCCTCAGCTCCGGTCGGCTGCTCGGCCGCGGTGAGCCCCTCAGCTGCGGTGAGCACCTCGGCTTCGGTCAGCTGCTCGGCCGCGGTGAGCTCCTCGACGACGGTCAGCTGCTCGGCCGCGAGGGCGAAGGCGGGCTGCTGCCCCTTGGGGAGGGTGATGACCACCGGGTCCGGGAACTCGCCGGTGAGCAGCGCGGTGTACGCGGCCTTGGTGGCGGCGGTGGCGCAGGCGCCCGTCGTCCAGCCGGGCCGCAGGCCGCTGCTCTTCAGCTGGCCGGCCCGGCCGCCCGCCCCGGCTCCGGCGCCGACCCCGGCTCCCGCCTCGGATCCCGCTGCGGCCACCTGCGCCCCGTTTCCGACGGCGCCCGCGCCGTCCTGCTCCGCTCCGGCGGCCGCACCGGACGCCGTCGCCGATTTTCCCCCACCGGCCCGGATGGGGCCCGACCGGGGTGGCGGCGGCGCCGCGCCCCGATCGGAGGAACCCCTCGTACACGAGCCGCGGAGGGTCGCGCCGTCCCGCGTTCCCGAAGAGTTCGCTGCAGGGGCCTCGCCCGCCGCGGCTACCAGTGAGTAATCTGGCGGTCCGCCAGAAGCGGGTTCATGACAGACGTGGGCCCGGCCGGGGTCGACTACCCCGCCGGGCCATCAGCATGTGGGGGTTTTTGTGGCAGGGATGAGTCGGCGTACGTTCCTCACCGGTACGTCGGTGGCCGCCGCCTGGTCGGCCTTGTCGTTGGGCGGCGCGCAGTTCGCCTCGGCCGCGGCCCGCGACCAGGCCCTGGCGACGACGGCCGCGCGGGCGGTCAAGGTCACCGGGACCACGCTGGAGCAGGTGGCCACGCCGGTCGGCACCGGCGGCTACAAGCGGCTGACGGCCGGGCCGGGCTGGCCGCTGGTGGTGCGCGGCGACCTGGCGTCGGCGACCACCGGGCGGGACGACCGCCGGACCGGGCTGGCCAGCTTCGTCCAGTTCAGCGACCTGCACCTGGTGGACACCGAGTCCCCGGTGCGCTTCGAGTACCTGGCCAAGCTCAACGGCAGCGCGTACCGGCCGCAGGAGGCCCTGAACGCCCGCGGTGTCTCGGCCCTCGTCGAGCGGGTCAACTCGCTCGCCGGCGGCCCCTACACCGGGATGCCGTTCAGCATGGTGATGGCCACCGGCGACAACACCGACAACCACGAGCTCGCCGAACTCGACTGGTACCTCAAGGTCATGGGTGGTGGACGGCTGGCCCAGAACACCGGTGACCTCAGCCGCTACGAGGGTGTGCAGAACTCCGGCAACGCCGCCTACTGGAACCCCGAACTCTCCTACAGCGACGGCTACAAGGCGAAGGGCTTCCCGCAGATACCCGGCTTCCTGTCCGCCGCCGGCCGCCCCTTCGACGCGCCGGGCCTGCGCACGCCCTGGTACACCACCGTCGGCAACCACGACGACAGCATCGAGGGCTCGCTGCCGGACCTCGGGCTGCTGAACGACCTGTACACCGGCCAGTACAAGCTGGAGGGCTGCGACGACGCCACGGCCGCCCAGCTCACGGACTCGCTGCGCCGCGACCCGGCGGGCGCCGTGCTGCTGCTGGCGAAGCTCATCGCCAGTGGCGACCTGGTCCGCAAGGTCACCCCGGACGAGCGCCGCCGGCCGTTCACGCTCAAGGAGTTCGCCAAGGCCCACCTGAACCCGGCGGTCACCGGCGCCGGCCCGTACGGGCACGGCTTCACCTCGGACATGGCGAGCAGCGGCAAGCTCTACTACACCTTCCGCATCTCGGAGAAGGTGGTCGGCATCAGCCTGGACACCACCAACCAGGCCGGGTTCGCCGACGGTTCGCTGGGCACCGCGCAACTGCGCTGGCTGGAGCAGCAGTTGCAGGCGCACAGCGGGCACTGGTACGACGCCGACGGGCGCAGGGTGACGGGCGGGAGCACGGACGAGCTGATCCTGCTCTTCAGCCACCACACCAGCGGCACGATGGGCAACCTGCTGCCGGACCCGCGCAACATCTTCGAGGGACGGCATGACGGCAACGAGCTGGTGGCGCTGCTCCAGCGCTACCCGAACGTGGTCGCGTGGGTGAACGGGCACACCCACATGAACAAGATCACGCCGCACGGCCACGCGGTGCCGGAGCGGGCGTTCTGGGAGATCAACACCGCCTCGCACATCGACTACCCGCAGCACGGGCGGATCATCGAGATCGCGGACAACGGGGACGGCACGCTCTCGCTGTTCACCACGCTGATCGAGTCCTCCGCACCGTACGGGACGGACTTCGGCGGCACCTCGGACGCCAACCTCGCGGCGCTCTACCGCGAGCTGTCGTACAACGACCCGAACGGCCGCCCGGCGGCGCTGCTGGGTGCGGGCGGGGACCACAACACGGAGCTGCTGATCACCAAGCCGACCCGGTAGCGGGCGGCGGCCGGAAAACAGAGAACAGATACCAGATGACAGATGACAGATGACAGATGACAGATGACAGATGACAGCGAACAGATGATGAAATCTGTTCGCTGTCATCTGTTTGCCGTCATCCGTCCCCCGTCACTCCTCCGGGTACCGCCGCGGCGTCCAGACGACCTCCACGCCGCCGCCCCGCTCGACCGCCCGGGTCTGCGAGGACCCGATCAGCAGGATGGTCCGCATGTCGACCAGGGCCGGGTCCAGCTCGCCCAGCCGGACGATCCGCACCCGCTCGGTCGGGCCGCCGACGTCGCGGGCCATCACCACCGGGGTCTCCGGCGCCCGGTACTCCAGCAGCAGGTCCCGGGCGAGCCCGACCTGGGTGGTCCGGGACTTCGAACCCGGGTTGTACAGCGCGAGCACCAGGTCCGCCTCGGCCGCGGCCCGCAGCCGCTTCGCCACCACGTCCCACGGCTTGAGCCGGTCCGAGAGCGACACCGTCGCGTAGTCGTGCCCGAGCGGGGCGCCGGCCCGGGAGGCGGCCGCGTGGGCGGCGGTCATCCCGGGGAGCACCCGCACCGGGACGTCCCGGTACGCCTCCTCGCAGGCGACCTCCAGCACGGCGGTGGCCATCGCGAACACCCCCGGGTCACCCGAGGACACCACCGCGACGCGGTGCCCGCGCCGGGCGAGCTCCAGGGCGAACTCGGCGCGCTCCGACTCCACCTTGTTGTCCGAGCCGTGCCGCCGCTGCCCCGGCCGCTCCGGCACCCGGTCCAGGTAGGTGGTGTAGCCGACCAGGTCGGTGGCCTCGGAGAGGGCGCCGCGCGCCTCGGCGGTCAGCCAGAGCGGCCCGGCCGGCCCGGTGCCGACCACGGTCACGCTGCCGACGCCGTCCGACAGCCGGACCTCCGGCTCCAGCGGCGCGACCTTGCTCGGCAGCACCGCGACCGAGAAGTACGGCACCGTGTCGCCGTCGACCTCGGCGAGCGGTGCGATCCGCTCCCCCGCCATGAAGGCCCGTTCCACGTACTGCGCGTCCGCCAGCCGCCCGGCCCGCTCCAGGGCCCGGCGGACGGTCGGGAAGGTGCGCCCCAGCTTCATGATCACGGCCGAGTCGGCGGCCGCGATCCGCGCCGTCAGCTCCTCCTCGGGCAGCGTGCCGGGGATGACGGTGAGCGTCTCCTCGGCCTCGGTCAGCGGCTGCCCGAGCCGGGCCGCGGCCGCGCTGACCGAGGTCACGCCCGGCACCACCTCGGTCGGGTAGCGGTGCGCGAGCCGCTTGTGCATGTGCTGGTAGGAGCCGTAGAAGAGCGGGTCGCCCTCGGCGAGGACGACCACGTCGCGCCCGGCGTCCAGGTGGGCGGCCAGCCGGGCGGCGGCCTCCTCGTAGAAGTCGTCCAACGCGCCGCGGTAGCCGCCCGGGTGGTCGGTGGTCTCGACGGTGAGCGGGTAGACCAGCTTCTCCTCGATCTGACCATCCGTCAGATACCGTTCGGCGATCGACCGCGCGATGGACCGGCCGTGCCGGGCGCTGTGGTAGGCCACCACGTCGGCCTTGCCGATGAGTTCGGCGGCGCGGACGGTCACCAGCGACGGGTCGCCCGGGCCGAGCCCGACGCCGTACAGCCGACCCGTGGTGCTCTGGCTGTCCGTCACTCTTCTTCGCTCGCAATCGCGTTGATGGCGGCGGCGGCCATCGCACTGCCGCCGCGCCGACCCCGCACCACCAGGTGCTCCAGGCCGGACGGGTGCTCGGCCAGGGCCTGCTTGGACTCGGCGGCGCCGATGAAGCCGACCGGGACGCCGATCACCGCGGCCGGTCGCGGTGCGCCCGCCTCGATCATCTCCAGCAGCCGGAACAGCGAGGTCGGCGCGTTGCCGACGGCGACCACCGCGCCCTCCAGCCGGGGCAGCCACAGCTCCATGGCCGCGGCGCTGCGGGTGTTGCCCATCGTGCGGGCGAGTTCGGGCACCGAAGGGTCGGTGAGGGTGCAGATCACCTCGTTGTCGGCCGGCAGCCGCCTGCGGGTGACGCCGCTCGCGACCATGTTGACGTCGCAGAGGATGGGCGCACCCGCGTGCAGCGCGGCGCGCGCGGAGGCGACCACACCGGGCGAGTACACCAGGTCCTCGACCAGGTCGACCATCCCGCAGGCGTGGATCATCCGCACCGCGACCTGGGAGACGTCCGCCGGGAGGGCGGCCAGATCGGCCTCCGCGCGGATGGTGGCAAAGGACTGGCGGTAGATGGACGCGCCGTCCTTCTCGTACTCGATCACTTCGTGGTCCTCCTGGCCTCGGCGACCGCCTCGGCCATCTCCTCGTTCGTCACAACGGCGTTCGTCACAACGGCGTTCATCTCATGGGCCTTCGCCGCATCGGGCCCCGGCACGTCGGCGTTCGCCCCGTTCACCGTCACCCGGTAGCCGCGCCCCGTGGCGAGCACGTCCACCCACCGCCCGGCCGGGTGGCCGCAGCGCCGTTCACAGCCCGACCAGTGGACGGGCAGCAGCAGACCATCGGCGCCGGCAGCGGCCCTCACGGTGGCACCGGCGTCCAGCGCCCGGGCCGCGTCCGTACGGACGTCGGCCAGCGACTTGGCGCAGCCCGGCAGCCCGGTGCAGGCGGTAGCCCGCTCCCAGGCCGAGCCGGGCTCGGTGCGGAAGCCGGCCGCGGCGAGCCCGGGCAGCCGGTCGGCCGGGGCGCCGGGCAGGACCACCCCGCGCCAGGGGGTCAGCCGCAGCTCACCGGCCGAGGCGGCGACCAGCGTCCACCACTGTCCGGCGCTCGCCCGGCCGAACCGCAGTCCCACCGAGAGCCCGCCGGGCAGCGCTCCGACGGCGGGCGCGGTGCCGGCGAAGGCGGGCAGCGGCACCGTGCCGGCCGGCAGCAGTTCGGGGGCCTCGCGCAGGTGCCAGGCCTTGCGTCCGTGCGCCCGCAGCGCCGCCAGGAAGGAGCGGGCCGCGTCCAGCACGGCCGTGACCTCCTGTCCGGCCTCGACCGGGTGCCCGCGTCCGTCGCGCCCGAGGCGCAGCAGCCGGGTGCCGTCCGGGCCTGCGACCAATGTCACATCGGCGTCGAGCGCGGCGACGTCGCCCCGCCCGTCGTCCAGCGCGAACAGGAACTTGCCGGACAGTCCGGACGCCCAGTCGGCGGCGCACAGCCGCGCGTCCAACTCCCGTACCCAGGACTGCACATCGGCACTGCCGGGGGTGCCCTCGGCGGCGTCCAGTCCGGCCGTCGGCGAGGCGACGATGTTGCGGACCCGCTCATGGCTGTCCGAGGGCAGCAGCCCGACGGCGCGCAGCCGGTCGGCGAGCTCCGCCGCGCACTGCGGGGCCAGGCCGCGCAGCTGGACGTTGCCGCGCGAGGTGGTCTCCAGCTCGCCGTCGCCGAGGGCCTCGGCCGCCTCGGCCAGTGCGAGGGCCTGACGGTCCGTCAGCAGGCCGCCGGGCAGGCGGATCCGGGCGAGGGCGCCGTCGTCGGCCGTGTGCAGACGAAGTGCTCCGGGACAGGCGTCCGCACGCCCCCGGTCGGGCACCTCCCGGTCGGGTCCTGCGGCGCCCGGCGCGGTGGCGTCGGGTGTCGGTGGCATGGCGGCGAGCATACAGATGATCCGATCGCTTGCCTCCGTCCGCTGCATCACACCCCGGCCCCGCCCCCGCCGCGCGCGGCCGGACGCCCGAGCCCCCACGCCCCGGGGCTCCGAGCCGTGCGCCGGACATCAGAGCCCCGTGGGCCGAACATCAGAGCCCCGTGGGCCGGACGTCCGAAAGCTCACCCTCCCCCAGGTCAGCCGCACCCCGTACGATGCTGGCGGGCGGTCCCTCACGGACCGTCCGCACGCCAGCGACGGCGCAGGGGAGGAAACCGGTGCGAACCCGGTGCGGTCCCGCCACTGTGACCGCGGTTCACCGGTAGACCGGTCGGCCGCGGGAGCCAGGAACTCCTGCCGTCCTCCACCGGCCCGGGGCGCGGACCCCGAGGAAGGCAGAAATGTCCCAGCGCTGTCGCATGCCCGCGCCCGCGTCCCCGGCCGCCACCACGGCTGTTCCGACTGCCGTCATGCCTGTTCCGGCCGCCGCCACGACCACCCCGGTCGACCGCGCGGCCGTCCGTGCCACCACAGCGGCCGCCCCGGCCCAGATCCCGGCCACCCCGGCCACCGACGAGGCCGGGAGGGCCTTCACATGATCCTGCTGCTGTCGACGTCCGACACCGACCTGCTCAGCGCCCGCGCCTCCGAGGGGCCGGTGCGCTACCGCCTCGGCAACCCGGCCCGGCTCACCCCCGAGGACCTGCCCGCGCTGCTGGAGGGCACCGAGCTCGTCGTGGTCCGCCTGCTCGGCGGGCGCCGCGCCTGGCAGGAGGGCCTGGACGCGCTGCTGGCCGGCCCCCGCCCGGTCGTGGTGCTGACGGGTGAGCAGGCCCCCGACGCCCAGCTGATGGAGCTGTCCACCGTCCCGGCCGGCATCGCCGCCGAGGCGCACGCCTACCTGGCCCACGGCGGCGCCGCCAACCTGGCCGAGCTGGGCGCCTTCCTCTCCGACACCGTGCTGCTGACCGGCCACGGCTTCGCCCCGCCCGCCTCCGCCCCGGCCTGGGGCCCGTTGGAGCGCGAGGCCCGGACGTCCGAGGGTCCGACGGTGGCGGTGCTCTACTACCGCGCCCACCACATGAGCGGCAACACCGCCTTCGTGGAGACGCTCTGCCGGGCCGTCGAGGACCAGGGCGCCCGGGCCAAGGCCTACTACTGCGCCTCGCTGCGCGGTGCCGAGCCCGAGCTGCTGGCCGCGCTCGGCGAGGCGGACGCGATCGTCACCACCGTGCTCGCCGCCGGCGGCACCCGCCCGGCCGACGCCCAGGCCGGCGGGGACGAGGAGGCCTGGGACGCGGGCGCGCTGGCCGCGCTCGACCGCCCGATCCTCCAGGCGCTCTGCCTCACCTGGTCGCGCGCCCAGTGGGAGACCAGCGACGACGGCCTGTCCCCGCTGGACACCGCCACCCAGATCGCGGTCCCGGAGTTCGACGGCCGCCTGATCACCGTCCCGTTCTCCTTCAAGGAGCTGGACGAGGACGGCCTGACCGTCTACGCCGCCGACCCGGAGCGCGCCGCCCGCGTCGCCGGCACCGCCGTCAAGCACGCCCGGCTGCGGCACATCCCGGCCGCCGAGCGCCGCCTCGCCCTGGTGCTGTCCGCGTACCCGACCAAGCACGCCCGGGTCGGCAACGCCGTCGGCCTGGACACCCCGGCCAGCGCGGTGCGGCTGCTGGAGCGGCTGCGCGAGGAGGGCATGGACCTCGGGAACGACCTCCCCGCGTTCGACGACGGCGAGGGCGGCCACGAGGGCGACCCGCTGATCCACGCCCTGATCGCGGCCGGCGGCTACGACCAGGACTGGCTCACCGAGGAGCAGCTGGCCCGCAACCCGGTGCGCATCCCCGCCGCCGACTACCGCCGCTGGTACGCCACCCTCCCGCAGGGCCTGCGCGAGCAGGTCGAGGAGCACTGGGGCCCGGCCCCCGGCGAGCTGTACGTCGACCGCTCGCAGAACCCGGACGGCGACATCGTGCTGGCCGCGATCCGCTCCGGGAACCTGCTCGTGCTGATCCAGCCGCCGCGCGGCTTCGGCGAGAACCCGGTCGCCATCTACCACGACCCCGACCTGCCGCCGAGCCACCACTACCTGGCCGCCTACCGCTGGATCGAGGCCGCCCAGGAGGACGGCGGCTTCGGCGCCCACGCGGTGATCCACCTCGGCAAGCACGGCAACCTGGAGTGGCTGCCGGGCAAGACCGCCGCACTGTCCGCCGAGTGCGGCCCGGACGCCGTCCTCGGCGACCTGCCGCTGGTCTACCCCTTCCTGGTCAACGACCCGGGCGAGGGCACCCAGGCCAAGCGCCGCGCCCACGCCACGCTCGTCGACCACCTCGTCCCGCCGATGGCCCGCGCCGACTCCTACGGCGACATCGCGCGCCTGGAGCAGCTGCTGGACGAGCACTCCAACATCGCCGCGATGGACCCGGCCAAGCTGCCGGCGATCCGCGCCCAGATCTGGACCCTGATCCAGGCCGCCCGGCTCGACCACGACCTCGGCCTGGACGAGCGCCCCGAGGACGACGGCTTCGACGACTTCCTGCTGCACGTCGACGGCTGGCTCTGCGAGGTCAAGGACGCCCAGATCCGCGACGGTCTGCACGTCCTCGGCCAGGCGCCGACCGGCACCGACCGGGTCAACATCGTGCTCGCCATCCTGCGCGCCCGGCAGATCTGGGGCGGCGTCAGCGCCCTGCCCGGCCTGCGCGAGGCGCTCGGCCTGGACGAGGCGGCGCTGACCCTGGGCGCCACCGACGCGGCCGAGGCCCGGGCGCGCGCCCTGGTCGAGGCGATGGAGGCCGAGGACTGGGCGCCCGAGGCGGTCGAGAAGGTCGTCGCCGGGCTGCCGGAGGACGTCCGGGAGGCCGTCCGCGCGGTGCTGGACTTCGCCGCCGCCCAGGTGGTGCCGCGGCTCGCGGCCACCACCGACGAGCTGGACGCCGTGCTGCACGCGCTCCGGGGCGGCTTCGTCCCGGCCGGCCCGTCCGGCTCGCCGCTGCGCGGCCTGGTCAACGTGCTGCCCACCGGCCGCAACTTCTACTCCGTCGACCCGAAGGCCGTCCCCAGCAAGCTCGCCTGGGAGACCGGCCAGGCGCTCGCCGCCTCGCTGGTCGAGCGCTACCGCTCGGACAACGACGGCGCCTACCCACCCTCGGTCGGGCTCTCGCTCTGGGGCACCAGCGCGATGCGCACCGCCGGCGACGACATCGCCGAGGCCTTCGCCCTGCTCGGCGTCCGCCCGGTCTGGGACGACGCCTCGCGCCGGGTCACCGGCCTGGAGCCGATCCCGCTGGACGAGCTGGGCCGCCCGCGCATCGACGTCACGCTGCGCATCTCCGGCTTCTTCCGGGACGCCTTCCCGCACGTGGTCGCCCTGCTGGACGACGCGGTGCGCCTGGCCGCCGCCCAGGAGGAGGCCCCGGAGTCGAACCACGTGCGCGCCCACGTCCAGGCCGACCTCGCGGTGCACGGCGACGAGCGCAAGGCCACCGTCCGCGTCTTCGGCTCCCGCCCGGGCACCTACGGCGCGGGCCTGCTCCAGCTGATCGACAGCCGGGACTGGCGCACCGACGCCGACCTGGCCGAGGTGTACACGGTCTGGGGCGGCTACGCGTACGGCCGCGGGCTCGACGGCCGCCCGGCCCGCGAGGAGATGGAGACCGCGTACAAGCGGATCACCGTCGCCGCGAAGAACACCGACACCCGCGAGCACGACATCGCCGACTCGGACGACTACTTCCAGTACCACGGCGGCATGGTGGCCACCGTGCGGGCCCTCACCGGCAAGGCGCCGACCGCCTACATCGGCGACTCGACCCGCCCGGAGACGGTCCGCACCCGCACCCTGACCGAGGAGGCCGCCCGGGTGTTCCGCGCCCGGGTGGTCAACCCGCGCTGGATCGAGGCGATGCGCCGCCACGGCTACAAGGGCGCCTTCGAGATGGCCGCGACGGTGGACTACCTGTTCGGCTACGACGCCACCACGGGCGTGGTCGCGGACTGGATGTACGAGAAGCTGACCCAGGAGTACGTCCTCGACCCGGTCAACCGGGAGTTCCTCGCGGGCGCCAACCCGTGGGCGCTGCACGGGATCAGCGAGCGGCTGCTGGAGGCGGCGAGCCGCGGGCTGTGGGAGCAGCCGGACCCGGAGCTGATCGAGCAGCTGCAGGCCGCGTTCCTGGAGACCGAGGGGGACCTGGAGGGCGGCGAGGAGTAGGGCCGCGCACGGTGATCGGAGGGGCGGGCCCCCTCGGGGCCCCCTTCCTTGGGGCGGCCCACCTCGGGACCGCCCCTCCGATCACCCGTTCTGGCAAGGCCACTGGTACGGCCGGGACCACTGGTTCCGGACATGGGGCTCTTATCACCCGTTCGGCTGAACGGCGTACTGGTGGTGTACGCCCGCCAAGCGGACAATACGGGTCATGTCGCGTCGCTCCGCTCCCGCCAGCCCGACCCTGAGCACAACCGCCACCGAGGAACGGGAGCCGCACGCGCCGCACCGGTACCGCGCGCGGATCGGCGCGCTGGCGGCCGGAGCGGTTCCGGTGCTCGCCTTCCCCGCCCCCGGGCAGGCCTGGCTGGCCTGGGTCGCGCTCGTCCCCGGACTGCTGCTGATGCAGCGGGCTCCGTCGGGCCGGGAGGCGGCGGTGCGCGGCTGGTGGTTCGGCGCGGGGTTCATCCTGACCGCGATGTACTGGCTGGTCCCGTCCGTCGGGCCGGGGCTGCCGGTGATCGCGGTGCTGTTCGGGGCGCTCCAGAGCGCCGTCGGGTACACCGTGCACCGGCTGCTGCACCCCCGGCTGACCGCCCGTCGGGCCCTGCTCGCGCTGCTGGTCGTACCGGCCGTCTGGGTGACCACCGAGTACGCGCGCTCCTGGCCCGCGCTCGGCGGGCCGTGGGCGCTGCTCGGCGCCACCCAGTGGCAGCACCCCGCGGTCCTCGGGCTGGCCTCGGTCGGCGGGATCTGGCTGGTCAGCGCGGCGGTGGCGGCGGTGAACACCGGGGCGCTGATCGCGCTGACCGCGGTGCACCGGCGGCCGCGGGCCGTCGCGGCCGGGACCGTCGTGCTGGTGCTGGCCGCCGGTCCGCTGCTGTTCGCGCTGCGCGAGGCACCCGCCGCGGACGGGGCCGTGACCGTGGCCCTGGTCCAACCCGGCATCGTCGAGGACCCCCAGGCCCGCTTCGAGGCGAGCGCGCGGATCACGGCCGGACTGGTCGGGCAGCCGGTGGACCTGGTCGTGTGGGGCGAGAGCAGCACCACCGCCGACCTGGACCGCGACCCGGCCGCGCTGGACACCCTGCGCCGGCTCGCCGCGACCACCGGCGCCGAGGTCGTCGCCGGGGAGGACGCGCGCAAGGCGGACGGGCGGATCTCCAAGGACGCGGTGCTGGTCTCCCCCGCCGGCGTGGTGGACCGCTACCGCAAGATCCGGCTGGTGCCGTTCGGCGAGTACATCCCGCTGCGGCCGGTGCTCGGCTGGATCGCCGGGGTCAGCCGGGCCGCGGGCGAGAACCGGGCGCCCGGCACCTCCTTCCACGTCCTGCCCGCCAGCGACCGGGCGGGCGCGCCGCTGCCGGTCGGGGCGCTGGTCTGCTTCGAGTCGGCCTTCCCCGACATGGCCCGCACCGCCGCCCGGGACGGCGCCCGGGTGCTGGTCTACCAGTCCTCGACCTCGACCTTCCAGCGCACCTGGGCGCCCGAGCAGCACGTCTCGCTGGCCGCGATCCGGGCCGCCGAGACCGGCCGACCGGCCGTACAGGCCTCGCTGACCGGGGTCTCGGCCGCCTTCGACGCCCAGGGCCGGGAGCTCGCCCGGCTCGGCACCGACGGCACGGGCGTGCTGACCGTCCGACTGCCGCTCACCGCGCCCGGGACGCTGACCTGGTACGACCGGATCGGCGACGTGGTGCCGCTGGGGGCGCTGCTGGTCACGGCGGGGGCGGCGGGCGCGGGCGTGGCCGGGTGGCGTCGCTCGCGCGCCCTCCGACGCGCCGGTCAGCCCTCGGTACCGGCGGTGTAGACGCCGAACGCGGCGCCCTGGGGGTCGCGCAGCACGGCGATCCGCCGCCCGCCCGGCATGCCGGTGGCGGGCATCAGCACGTCCCCGCCGAGCGCCACCGCCCGGCCGACGGTGCCGTCGACGTCGGCGGCCGCGAAGTACGGCAGCCAGTGCGGCGGCACCTCGGGCGGGAAGCGGTCGTCCATCGTCAGCATGCCGCCGAAGTCCCGTCCGTCCAGGCCCCATTGGGGGTAGTGCTCGGACGGGGTGACGGACCAGCCGAAGACCTCCGGGTAGAAGGCGAGCGCGCCGGACGGGTCGCGGGTGAGCAGTTCCACCCAGCCGAGCGCGCCGGGCTCGTTGAACACCCCGGCGCCCCGGAACGTCCGGGCCTGCCAGAGGATGAACACCGCGCCGGACGGGTCGGCGGCCACCGAGAACCGGCCGAAGTCGAAGACGTCGCCGGGGTCCTTCCGGATCAGGCCGCCGCACTCCTTGATCCTCGCGGCGGTGGCGTCGGCGTCGGCGACCGCGATGCAGACCGTCCAGGCGATCGGCTGTTGCGGGGCGTAGCGCGGGGTGATGGCGGCGGCCGGGACGCCCCGGACCAGCATCTGGGTGTAGTCACCCTCCCCGGGGCGGGCCGTGTCGTCCGCCTGCCAGCCGAAGAGCTCGGTGTAGAAGGCCCGGGCGGCGGCCGGATCGGAGGTGCCCAGCTCGGTCCAGCAGGGGGCGTTGGTGGTCACGGAGGTCTGCTTCATGGCGTCTGTCCTCGCAGCTTGCTCGGGAACTCCCGGGTTTTCGGCGCCTCGGCCCCCGCACCTCCAGGCCCAGCATGCGGGGCGGGGCGGAGCTTGGCGGGCGGGGTGGGCCGAACGGGCGGCGGAGCGGGGCGAGGCGGGGGCGAGCAAACACATGACAGATGACAGCTGACAGATTTCGAAATCTGTCAGCTGTTACCTGTTACCTGTTATCTGTTTTCCGTTACCTGTCGGCTGTCAGCCGCGCACGGCCCTCGCCACCGGGATCCACAGCTCCGCCTCGGCGTCGGCCGTCCCCGGGACCGGGCTGACCCGCAGGATCTCCGGCCCCGGCCGGGCCTCGTACGGGTTGGACGGGAACCACTGGCTGGCCACGTCCCCCCACATCTCCTGCAGGGCCTGCGGGAACGGCCCGGTGTTGGTGAACACCGCCCAGGTGCCGGCCGGGACGTCGAGCACGTCCAGACCCGCCGGGACGTCGCCCCCCTCACGCGCCACCACCGCGTGCCAGTAGTCGAGTTCGGACCCCTCCTCGCGGTTCGGCGAGAAGTCGTCGCTCACCGACAGGATCCCGGCCGGGTCGTCCCCGGACAGCGCCGCGATCGATTCGACCGTCTCCTTGCCGAGGCCCTTGATGAACTCGGCGATCCCCGGGTTGATCCCCAGGTAGATCAGGGTGACCCGGGCCTTCTTGCCGACGATCCGGAAGTCCGGCCTCTCGACGATCCGGTATTCCATGCTGCTGCTTCCCTCCACGATGAGTCGGAAGGACATCCGGGGCTGGGAGACGAGCACCGCGCCGTCGCGCCGGGCCTCGCCCGGCCCGACTCCGTGCATGGCCCGGAACGCCCGGGCGAACGCCTCCCCCGAGGAGTACCCGTACCGGACCGCGATGTCGAGCAACGTCCGCTCGCCGTCCAGGACTTCGGCCCCGGCTACGGTGAGCCGCCGGCGCCGGACGTACTCCGACAGCGGCATCCCGGCGAGCATCGAGAACAGCCGCCGGAAGTGGTACTCCGACGTCATCGCGATCCGCGCCAGTTCGGCCACGTCGACCTCGCGGTCCAGGTCGTGTTCGATCCGGTCCATCGCCCGGTTCAGGTGCTCCAGCACGCCAACCCCGTCCTTCCCTTACTGACCTTCACCGTAGGAAGGACCCACCCTGCCGCACCCGACAATCGGTGCCCGCTCCGGTCGGGCCCCGATCGCCGGGCACCGATCGCCGGGTGACGGGTGACGGGTGACGAGTGACGGGTGCCGATCGCCGGGTGGCGGCCGTCAGCGGCTCAGATCAGGCCCTGGGCCAGCATCGCGTCCGCGACCAGCTCGAAGCCGGCGATGTTCGCGCCGACCACGTAGTTGCCCGGGTGGCCGTAGCGCTCGGCGGTGGTGAAGCAGGAGTCGTGGACGTGCTTCATGATCCCGGCCAGCCGCTCCTCGGTGTGCTCGAAGGTCCAGGAGTCGCGTGAGGCGTTCTGCTGCATCTCCAGCGCGCTGGTCGCGACGCCGCCCGCGTTCGCCGCCTTGCCCGGCCCGAAGGCCACCCCGGCCTCCTGGAACACCCGCACCGCCTCCGGGGTGGTGGGCATGTTCGCGCCCTCGGCGACCGCCAGCACCCCGTTGCGCACCAGCGCCAGCGCGTCGGCCTCGGCCAGCTCGTTCTGGGTGGCGCACGGCAGCGCGACGTCACAGGGCACGCCCCACACGCCCGGGCCCTCGACGAACCGGACGTGGCCGCCGCGCAGTCGGGCGTAGTCGGAGACCCGGCCGCGCCGGACCTCCTTGACCTCTTTGAGCAGGTCGAGGTCGATGCCCTTCTCGTCCACCACGTAGCCGGAGGAGTCGGAGCAGGTGAGCACGGTCGCGCCGAGCTGCTGCGCCTTCTCGATGGCGTAGACCGCGACGTTGCCGGACCCGGAGACGACCACCCGGCGCCCGTCCAGGCCCTCGCCGCGGCTGTGCAGCATCTCGGAGGTGAACATGACGCAGCCGTAGCCGGTGGCCTCGGTACGGACCCGCGCGCCGCCCCAGCCGAGGCCCTTCCCGGTGAGCACACCGCTCTCGTAGCGGTTGGTGATCCGCTTGTACTGGCCGAAGAGGTAGCCGATCTCCCGGCCGCCGACGCCGATGTCCCCGGCCGGCACGTCCGTGTACTCGCCGAGGTGGCGGTACAGCTCGGTCATGAAGGACTGACAGAACCGCATGATCTCGGCGTCCGAACGGCCCTTGGGGTCGAAGTCGGAGCCGCCCTTGCCACCGCCGATGGGCAGGCCGGTGAGCGCGTTCTTGAAGATCTGCTCGAAGCCGAGGAACTTGACGATCCCGAGGTTCACCGAGGGGTGGAAGCGCAGCCCGCCCTTGTAGGGGCCGAGGGCGCTGCTGAACTCCACCCGGAAGCCCCGGTTGACGTGGATGTCGCCGGAGTCGTCCGTCCACGGCACCCGGAACATGAGCTGCCGCTCGGGCTCGCAGATCCGCTCGATGATCCGGGCGTCGAGGAGTTCGGGGCGGTGGGCGAGCACCGGCGCCAGGGTCTCCAGCACCTCGTGGACGGCCTGGTGGAACTCGTCCTCGCCCCGGTTGCGGCGGACCACGTCCGCGTAGAGCGCCTCTATCGCGCGCTGCTCGGCTTCGAAGGAGCCGGGGGAGGAGGAGTGGGGGGTGGCAGGGGTCGTCGGCATCTTCAGGACCCTTCCGTGGTCGTCGATGGGCGTGCGCGGTGTCCCGACGGGCCTGAGGGACGTGCCCAGGAAACGGCGCAAGTCTCGCAGTGTCCACACCGCGGGTCGCACACCATCCACATGCTGGAAGCCCTGGTGGGAACAGCCGGGGCTGATGGGGTGTTGTGCGCCCCGGCGGTCGGGTCCGGCCCCGACGACCCTTGGTTGTTCAAATTGGAACTACCTAGTACGGTCGACCTCCGATCCACCACGACCCGTCCGGGTCCGACCGCATCCGCCCCGGTCCGCGCCGAATCGGCCCGGCCCACCCCCAACCCACGGAGGCCCACCCATGCCGCAGCCCGGCGCCGCCACGGTGCGCTCGCGTGTGCGCATCCCGCTGACCTTCCCCGACGGCTACCGCGCCGACGCGGATGTCTCCACCTTCCACGGCCTCACCGACGGCGCCGAGCACCTGGCGCTCGCGCTCGGCACGGTCCCCGAGGGCGGCACGCCCCTGGTGCGGCTGCACTCCGAGTGCCTGACCGGCGACGTCTTCGGCTCGGACCGCTGCGACTGCGGGCCGCAGCTGCGCGAGTCGGTGGAGCGGATCAGCGAGGCCGGCGGGTACCTGCTCTACCTGCGGCAGGAGGGCCGCGGCATCGGGCTCTACAACAAGCTGGACGCCTACGCCCTCCAGGACTCCGGCCTGGACACCTACGACGCCAACACCGCGCTCGGCCTGCCCGAGGACGGCCGCGACTACACCGCGGCCGCCCAGATGCTCGCCGCGCTCGACGCCACGGGCATCGACCTGCTGAGCAACAACCCGGACAAGGCGGCGCAGCTGGCCGACCTGGGGATCGTCGTGCGGCACCGGGTGCCGACGGGGGTGCACCTGTCGGCCAGCAACGTCCGCTACCTGCGGGCGAAGGTGGAGCGGACGGGGCACTCGATCGAGCTGTCCCGACTGGTCGGCTGAGCGGGCGCACGGGCGGCAGCGGGCGAACGGTAACAGATGACAGCCGACAGATTTCGAAATCTGTCGGCTGTCAGCTGTTCTCTGTTCGCTGTTCTCTGTTCGCTGTTCGCTGTTATCTGTCAGCCGTCAGCCGTTCGCTGACAGCCGTCACCCGTCACCCGCGCCCCGCGCGCCCCCGGACCGTCCGCAGCGCCCCGTACGCCGCCAGCGGCAGCGCCACCAGCAGCGCGGCCCAGAAGGCCCCGTGCCCCCACAGCCCGGCGATCGCCCGGAACAGCCCCTCGAACACCGGGATCCGCAGCGCCTCGACCGGGCCCAGCGGCCCCGGCCAGGCGCCCAGGAACAGGGTGGCCGGGACCCAGAGCGCGAACAGCCCCTTGGCGGTGGCCGGCGTCCCGAGGGTGCTGACCAGGGACACCACCGCCAGCAACAGGACGAACCCGGCCTGGTAGTCCGCACCGCCCTGCCCCGTCCCCCAGGAGTCGGCCGTCGGGTGCACCCCGGTGGCCGCGAGCCGGACCTCGACCGCCGCCCACAGCAGCAGCACCAGCACCGCCGTCGTCCCGAGCGCGAACCGCACCCGGTCGCCCGCACCGGCGCCGCCCGTCCGCCACCGCCCAGACGGCGCGCCTCCCACCCGCTCGGTGGCGGCGGTCCCGGACGCCCGCGCCGCGCTCCGCGCGTCCAGCGCCCGCCAGGCCTCCCGGACCTGCCTGCGGGCGTCCTGAGCCGGCTTCAGCAGCCGGTTGGAGGCCCGCTCGATCAGGACGAGCGAGACCACGACCGCCACCACCGCCGCGATACCGGCCCAGCTCCCCATCCCGCCCTCGAACACGACGACCCGGTCGGCCACCGACGGCGGCGTGTCCAGCAGCGTCATCGGCGGTCCGAGCCGCAGGTAGCCGATGGCGAGGGCCCCGGCCCCGGTCAGCAACGCCGTGCCGATGCCCACCCGGGCGGGGAAGAAGGCGATCACGGCGGCCGCGACGAGCCCCGCGCCGAGTTGTCCGGCCACCTGCCGGGCCGCGTGCTCGCCGGCGTTCCGCAGGGGGCCGCCGAAGGCGCCGGCGGGCGAGAGGTCGAGCTTCTCCCCCGCCTCGACCGGATAGCGGAGCACCGCCCCCGCCCACAGCAGCAGCCCGAAGGCGAGGAGCAGCAGCAGGACCGCCCCGGCCCGGCGCGGCAGCGCGGTACGGGCGTGCGGCCACCAGGCCGCCAGCCGTTCCCGCCGTTCCCGCCGGTCCTCCCAGCCCGTCGGCGGTCGGCGGCGCCGGTTGAGCCACAGCCGGGCCACCCGCCCCTCCTGTCGCACCCCGGCCTCCGGTTCGGGCCGCTCGGGCCGTCCCCGGCCGCGCCGCCGCAGTGCCTCCGCCGCGACCAGGGCCGCCCGTCCGGCCGGTTGGGCCGGGTCGGCGCTCACCGCCCGGCGGCGCAGCGCGGACCAGTGGCGCCGCACCACGTCCCGGGGCGTGGCCGCCGCCGGGTCGGGCGCCGGTCTGCGGGCCACGGTCCGTACGGCGGTGCGGGCGCCCGCGCCCGCGGCCAGCGCACCGTCCACCACCGCGGCGGCCACCGCGGCGGCCAGCTCCGACACCCGCTCGGGCAGCGGCAGCCGGTGCAGCGCGGCGGGCAGCGGTGAGAGCCGGCCGAGCAGCCGCGCGCGCTCCTCGGGCCGGATGCTCAGCCAGACCGCCTGCCGGTGCGCCTCCTCGCGTTCCTCCGGGCTGAGTCCGTCGCCGCCGCGCCGGCCGCCGCCGACGGTGCGGGCCAGCCGGTCCACCTCGGCCAGCACCTCCGGCAGTCCGGCCAGCGCGAGCAGCCGCGAGCAGTGCTCGCCGGCACACTCGGGGTGGAAGCAGTCGTAGCGGGCGGCCACGGCCGGCGCCCCGCCCCGGACCAGTTCGTCGATCAGCTCGGCACCGTCCGGTGCCGTGACGACGCGTTCCAGTCCGGTGGTGTCGATCGGACGGTCGCGGTAGTGCGGGACGGCGCCCGAGGTGAAGGCGGCCCCCAGGGCGAGCACCGCGACCGCGGCCACGGACTCGCGCCGGGAGCCAGGCGCCTTGGCCACGTCGGAGAGGTAGTGCAGGTCGAAGACGGTGTCCTCGACCTCGTCCCGCAGCCAGTCGCGCACCCGTTCCGCTCCCCCGGTGGAGAGCCAGCGGGCCGCCGCGCCGGAGTTCTTGAGCAGTGCCTCGGTGAGCCGGACCGGGTCGGTGAACGGGTTGCCGAGGAAGGTGACCGGCCGGTGGGCCCGGGCCTGCGCCTGCGGTCGGCGCCGGATCACCTCGGGGGTGCCGCCGGCCAGCCAGCTGCGGACCTGCGGGGCGGTCCAGCGGTCCTCCGGCATCTTCGTGAACAGCCCCTGGAGGAGCAGCAGTTGGCGCGGGTCGCGGACGGCGCCGAGGTCGACCTCCTCGCCCATGACCAGTTCCAGCTCCAGCTCCTGGTCGTCCGGGCGCTCGCCGTCCGCGCCGACGAAGCGGGGGCGGCCGACGAACAGTTCGTACAGCACGTTGCCGAGGCCCCACCAGGGCCCGGCCTGGTGGTTCTTGCCGGCCAGTTGCTCGGGGGCCATGTAGGCGACGGTGACCATCATCGCGGAGGTGAACCGGCGGCTGTCGGTCAGCCGGTCGACGCCGCCGAAGTCGGCGATCACGAACTCCCCGGACCCGCTGCCGGGGCGCACCAGGATGTTGGCGGGCTTGAAGTCCAGCGGGTTGCGCTGGATCCGCTGCTGCCAGAAGTCGAGCAGGGCGACCAGCTCGTAGACGATCTGCTCGGTGGTCCGCCGGTCGCCGTGCCCGCCCGACCGCCACAGCCCGGCGACGTGCGCGGCGAGGGTGACGGGCAGGTACTCCATGGCCACCCAGTCGACCTGGGCGCCGTGGTGGCGGACCCGGCCGAAGTCGATCAGCTGCGGGACGTGCCGGCGGAAGCCGTCGTGGCCCAGGTGGGAGAGCAGGTCGTGGTCCATCGGCTGGCCCGCGACGGCCACCTTGACGGCCGCGTCGCCGCCGCCGTCGGTGCGCCGGACGTACCAGACGGTGCCCTCGGAACCGGCTCCGGCCCGGCCCAACGGGATGAAGCGGCTCCGCAGGGCGTCCGGGAAGGCGCCCTCGAACGGACCGCCGGTGTCCGGGGCCCCGCCGAACCCGCCCTCGGGACCGGCCGGGCTCCCGTCCGGACTCCCGCCGCTTCCTCCGGCCGGACTCCCGCCGCCGCCTCCTCCGGCCGGAGCAGGACCGCCGGGCCCGATGCCGTCCTGCCAGGAGGACGAACCGGCCCCCGAGCCCGACCGGGGCCGGACGACCTCGGTCACCGCCTCCGGGTCGGCGCCCGGCGAACGTCCCGAGTGCCCCGCGTCCCCCGAACCGCCCGAGTCCCCCGGTCGGTTCGGCCGGAGCTCCGTCGGAGCGTGCGGGTCGAACCGCGGCCCGGTGCCCGGCCTGCGGCGGGTGGCCGCCTCCGGGTCGTACCGCGGCTCGTTGCCGGACACCCGACGCGTCGCGGCCTCCGGATCGAAGCGCGGCGGGGCGGCGGGCACCCGACGGGTCGCGGCCTGCGGGTCGACCCGGGCCTGCGGGGTCGCTCCGAGCCGGGACGACCGGCCCGGGGCGCCGTCGGAGGCGCGCCAGCGCCCCCGCGACCACCGCTCCACCCTGCTCCCCGGCGGATTCCCCGGCTCGGCTCCGGCGGCCGTCCGGGGCCTCGGCCCGCGCCGATCGCCCTCGGCCGGGTCCGCGTCCTCCGTCGTGCCCATGCGACGCTCCCCTCCCCCGCAGCCCGGACCGGCGCGGGGCCGTGACCATGGGCGCACCGGTGCCGGGGTGGATTGTGACGCGTCATCATCCCGCATGGCGGGCGCGGGTGTCGGTCGCTTTCGCGGATCAGGACCGACCCATCGCAGGACCGGTACGCAAGCGCGATCCACGACGGGGATACGGCCGCTGTCGACGCCTGGACCGCCACGGCCCGTACGGCGATCGGGCCGGCGGTGCGGCCGCCGAAACGGACCGGGACCGAACCGGAACCGGACCAGGCACGGGCGGGACCGGATCGGCCCCGAGCGCGGCCCCGGTCGGCCTCCAGCCCGCCCTCAGCGCTCCTCGACCGGGCGCCCCAGCGGTTCCTCCACGATCCGCCGGGCGATCTCCTCGGGCCGCACCGGACGTCCGAAGTGCCAGCCCTGCGCCCAGTCGCAGCCCATGGTCCGCAGCCGTTCGGCGTCCCGGTGGGTCTCCACGCCCTCGGCGGTGACGTTCAGCCCGAGCGCGTGCGCCATCGACACCAGTCCGCTGACGATCCGCCAGCCGGTGGACTCGTCCTTCCCCGGTTCGTGCAGGTCGCCGACGAAGGAGCCGGCGATCTTCAGCCCGGAGACCGGCAGGTCGCGCAGGTAGGCGAGGTTGGACCAGCCGGTGCCGAAGTCGTCCACGGCCAGCGACACCCCGAGGTCGACCAGCCCGTGCAGGGTGCGCAGCGCCTCGTCCTCGGGCCCGACCACGGTCGACTCGGTGATCTCCAGCTGCAACCGGGCCGGGTCCAGGCCGGTGCTGTCGAGGATCCGGGCGAGGTCGGTGACCAGGGCGGCGCTGCGGGCCTGCCGGACCGCCAGGTTGACGTTGAGCTGCGGGGCCGCGTCGCCGTACCGCTTGATCCAGTCCGCGGCCTGGCCGCAGGCCTGCTCCAGCACCCAGCGGCCGAGCGGCATGATCAGCCCGGTCTCCTCGGCGGTGGTGACGAACTCGTCCGGGCCGAGCACGCCGAGTTGCGGATGACGCCAGCGCACCAGCGCCTCCACGGCGGCGAGCCGGCCGTCCGCGAGGCGGTAGAGCGGCTGGTAGTCGATGAAGAACTCGCCGCGGTCGAGGGCCGCCGGCATCCGCACCGACACCGCGTAGCGGCTGACCGCCCGGGCGTTCTCCTTGGGGTCGAACAGCGTCCAGCGGCCGCGACCGGCCTCCTTGGCGCGGTACAGCGTGAGGTCTGCGGCCCGGACGGCGGCGCCCGGGGTGGTGGTGGACACCCGCCGCTCCAGCACGCCGACGCTGGCGCCGACGGCGAGCTTGTGGTCGCCGATCAGCACCGGCCCGGCCAGCGCCTTGAGCACGGTCTTCGCGGCGGCCACCGCCTCCTGCTCGCCCCGGCACTTCTCCAGCAGGACGACGAACTCGTCGCCGCCGAGCCGGGCCACCAGGTGGCCGAGCGGGGTGAGGGCGGCCTTCAGCCGGGCGGCGACGGCGGCCAGCAGCTGGTCGCCCATGTCGTGGCCGAGGCTGTCGTTGACCACCTTGAAACCGTCGAGGTCGACGTAGCAGAGGCCGAAGCGGGCGCCCGGCTCGGGCTCCTCGAACAGCTTCTCCAGCCGCTCGAAGAAGGCCGCGCGGTTGGGCAGGCCGGTCAGCGGGTCGTGGGTGGCCTGGTGGCGCAGCCGCTCCTGGAGCCGGTAGCGGTCGGTGACGTCCTCCAGCATCGCGACCTGGTACTGCGGGATGCCGTCGTCGTCGCGGATCAGCGAGACGGTCAGGTGGGTCCAGATCACCTCGCCGTCCTGGCGGTAGTACGGCTTGTCGAACTGGAAGTAGTCCCGCTTGCCGCTGATCAGCTCCTCGTAGGCCTCCCACACGCCGGGGGTGTCCTCGGGGTGCACGAGATCGCCGACCCGGCGGCCGATCATGTCCTCCGGGCCCGCGCCGAACAGCTCCTGGAGGGCCTTGTTGACCGCCATGATGTTGCCGTCGGTGTCCCCGATGCCGATGCCGATGGCGGCGCTCTCGAACAGCGCCCGGAACCGGGCCTCGGAGGCGCGCAGCGCCCGCTCGGCCTCCTTGCGGGCGCTGTCGGCGGCGGTGCGGATCGCCTCCTGCTCGGTCAGCGTGCGCTCGCGCAGGGCGGCCGCCCAGCCGGCCGCGAAGGCACCGGTCAGGGCCGGGCCGCGGTCGTCGTGGACGGGCTGCGCCTGGAGCAGCTCGACCGCCCGGGCCAGCAGCACCGGGTCGGTGAAGTGCGCGTCGACCAGGTCGGCGCCGGCCTGCGCGGCCAGTCGCGGCTCGAACGGCTCGTCCTCCTGGGCGCGGTGCAGCAGCGCGGCGGTGCGCGCGACCAGCCGGCCGAGCAGGCCGGGGTGGACGGCGATGCCGTGGTCGGCGGAGAGCAGCCGGGCCCACTCCTCGTGGAACCGCTCCGCGTTGCCGCGCACCGGGGTGGTACTCATCTGCTGAACCTGGTTCCTCTGGTGTACGCGCCGGATCCGGCGGGCCCGGCAGTCCTCGCGGGCCGAGCAGGCCGGGCAGGCCTCGCGACGGCCGCC